>CAZKHV010000031.1:0-2838 GCA_964552605.1 uncultured Zetaproteobacteria bacterium
TTTTTTAGTGCTTATTTATATCGTCGATGACAATCTGGACATGTGTGAATTTCTTTCGTTTTTACTCGCCAACGAAGGTTATCGTGTGCATGCCTTTCCCTGCCCATTGGAAGCCTTGGATCACATGAAAGAGAAAAAGAACAAACCCACTATCCTCGTCACCGATTACAATATGCCTAATTTAAATGGCTTTGAATTGCATCAACAGGTATGCGAACTGGCTCCCGCTGTTAAAACTATTGTTATATCCGGACGCAGTATTCAAAGCCTGATTGGCAAATTGAACTTTCTACAAAAACCCTTTCCACCCGAACATCTGCTTAATCTCATCAAAGCGGTCAGCGCTTAAGCCCGGCTAATCCCCTATGCAATGAACTCCCGGTTGCCATTGCAACGATCAGAGCAGCCTGCCGATAAGCCTGTCCGACTTATGAGAAACCTCTCCTGAACCTGCGTAAGCGCACAGCCGAGTCGCTATTCGACCGTAAAACCATCGGCTGCGCGACGCATGCCAAGCGGCCCTGTACGGGTCGTTTCAATAATGCCAAAGGCTTCCAGTTCAATCAGAACATCATCCAGCCATTCCACTTGGCCGGTAAACTCAACAATGCTATGGCTGTCGAGATGATCATCGAGCATTTTAGCGTCATGCTTCTCAATCAGTGCCAGCAATGCTTCGCGACGATCGGCGGCGGCCTGCACCTTCACGATTAACATGCCGCGTTCCAAATGCACCGCATGCGAAATATCTTCCACTTTAATGACGGGAATCAGCTTGTTCAGCTGTTTCTTGATTTGCTCGATAATGCGCTCATCACCGCGTGTGACCAAGGTCATGCGGCTAACTGTATCATCCTGCAATGGAGCCACGTTCAGCGTTTCAATATTATAACCACGGGCTGAAAACAAACCGGCCACCCGGGTCAATACACCAAATTCGTTTTCCACCAGAATCGTAATTGTATGCCTCATGACAACACCATCTCATTGATTGCCGCACCAGCAGGAACCATTGGAAATACATTTTCTTCTTTTGCGATGGCCACATCCAGGATCACAAAACGATCGTCTGTATTCAGCGCAATATCCAACGCTGCATCGAGCTCTTCGAGCTTATCCACGCGCAAACCAAGGCCGCCATAGGCTTCGGCTAATTTCACAAAGTCCGGCAAGGAATCAAAATAAGAGTTTGAATAACGCGATTCATAAAACATTTCCTGCCACTGACGCACCATGCCCATGTAGCCATTGTTAAGAATAATTACCACGACCGGCAGATTGTACTGGAAGGCCATGGAGAACTCCTGACTGCACATCTGAATCGATGAATCACCCGTAAAGACCACCACCTTGTCATCCGGTTTGGCCACCTGCGCTCCGATGCCTGCAGGCAAGCCATAGCCCATCGTACCCAGGCCACCGGAAGTCAGCCAACGATTGGGTTCACGGAATCCATAATGTTGCGCTGTCCACATTTGATGTTGGCCCACATCGGTCGCCACAATGGCATTACCGTCCGTCAGTTCATGCACCCGGCGAATCACCGTTTGCGGTTTAATCGGAGCATCATCCAACTGCTCAAAGCCCAGTGAATCTTTACCACGCCATTCCTCAATCTGTTCCCACCACAAGGCCAGCGCATCCTGATCCTGCTCAGCATGTTTGCGTTCGATTTCATCGAGCAACTGGCGCAACACATGCGCCACATCACCCACAATCGGTAAATGGGCATGAATGTTTTTGGAAATCGACGAAGGATCCACATCGATATGAATAATCGTCGCATCCGGTGCAAAGGCTTCCAAACGACCGGTCACCCGATCATCAAAACGGGAGCCAACAGCGATCAGTAAATCACAATGCGATACCGCCATATTGGCTTCATAGGTGCCGTGCATGCCCAGCATGCCCACAAAATGTTCATCATCAAAGGCAATGCCACCTAAACCCATCAGGGTATTGGTGACCGGTGTATTCAAACGGTGTGCCAGCTCTTTCAACAATGCCGATCCACCTTCAGAGTTGATCACGCCGCCACCAGTATACAACATCGGGCGTTTGGCCTGCGCCATCAAACGCACCGCTTTTTTGATCTGTCCGGGATGCCCCATGACAACCGGCTGATAAGAACGGATATTCACGGTTTCCGGCCAGACGAACTCACAAATATTATTGCTTACATCCTTAGGAATATCGACCAGCACAGGACCCGGGCGACCGGTTGTCGCAATATGAAAAGCCTGGCGAATCACCAAGGCCAGATCTTCCACCCGTTTCACCAGAAAGTTATGTTTGGTGGCCGAACGTGTCAGGCCGACCACATCGGCTTCCTGAAACGCATCATTACCAATCAAGCTAGTCGGTACTTGCCCCGAGAAACAAACCGTTGGAATCGAATCGGAATACGAATCGGCTAAGCCAGTAACTGCATTGGTTGCACCAGGACCCGAGGTAACCAACGCCACACCGCACTTTTTAGCCACCCGAGCATAACCATTGGCGGCATGCAATGCGCCTTGCTCATGACGCACCAAATAGTGTTTGAAATGATTTTGTTTAAAAATCGCATCATAAATCGGCAGCACAGCACCACCGGGATAACCAAATACGGTATCCACGCCTTCACGTTTTAAACATTCCACAAAAATTTCTGCGCCGGTTAATTTCATAGTCGATTCATTGCACTCACAAGGATTTTAAAAGGTTCAGAAAACTGCACCTACAGATTCATCGGGTCAAGAAAATTACGTTAAATTGCCTTTAAAGGCCTTACAAATAAAGGGGATTTCCAATCACTCATGGCTTGGAAAATCAATAAACGCTGTCTCGATTTCACCA
>CAZKHV010000031.1:2938-10339 GCA_964552605.1 uncultured Zetaproteobacteria bacterium
GATTTCCAATCACTCATGGCTTGGAAAATCAATAAACGCTGTCTCGATTTCACCACTCACCGTGACACTTAACTGCCCTTCACCCACAAGCAAAGACGGTGTATTTGAGGATGAATAGCGTGCCATCATGGCCATTTCGGTGTGATACAGCTTGCGTCGTGGTGCTTGGCTAGGAGTCTGTCGGACTTAGGGCAATCACGGCCGCCTTATGTCTAAATAAGACAATCGCCTGCTGTCGCAGTTGCTCCTGCTTTTGCTTCTCCGCAAGGAGAACAGAACAGGAGAGCAGAACGAAACGAAGCGGATACCGATGCACAGTTTTTGTGCATTCTTTCAGTTATGCTTCCCCCCATGCTGAAATCATCCATCACACAACTGCGATTAT
Organism: uncultured Zetaproteobacteria bacterium; assembly: GCA_964552605.1. Classification (GTDB taxonomy): domain Bacteria; phylum Pseudomonadota; class Zetaproteobacteria; order Mariprofundales; family Mariprofundaceae; genus Mariprofundus. The sequence goes on from CAZKHV010000031.1 coordinate 3,324, forward strand.
GCGCTATTAAAACGCTCGCCACATTAAAATGAAGATAACACCCTCCAAGATCGAACCGTTTATGTTCCGTGATCGCGACTTCTTCGTGAAACGAGATGATCAGATTGATCCACTATTAAGCGGCAATAAATACCGCAAGCTATACAGCTTAATGCAAAGCCCTGCAGGGCAATATCAGAGTATTTATTCATATGGCGGCACACAGTCCAACGCCATGCTCTCTATTGCAGCACTGTGCCAAAACAAGGGCTGGCAATTTCACTACACAGCCAAAACTGTGCCTGCACACCTCAAAGCCGATCCAAGCGGAAATTTGAATATCGCCTTGCAGCTCGGCATGCAACTGCATGAAGTCAGCCATGAAGGCTATCAAGATGCCGTTGATGCCCTGCTCTCCAACAGACTCTCCGAGAGTAAGGCTGGCCGTTTATTGATTCCTCAAGGTGGTGCCGATGCCATGGCTCAAGCAGGCATTGCGCAACTGGCAGACGAGATACAGCAATGGAAATGCACTGAAAATATTGAACATCTGCATCTCGTCACCCCATCCGGCACAGGTACAACAGCCTTTTATCTTGCTCGGGCTCTGCCTGATGTGAGTATTCTGACCACAGCCTGCGTCGGTGATAAGGCTTATCTCATCTGCCAAATGAACAAGCTCGGCACGGTTCCGAATAATCTGCACATCCTTGAAAACAGTAAAAAGCACCATTTCGCCAAACCGTATCCGGAGTTTCTGGCTCTTTATCAGGAATTAAATCAGGCCGGCATCGAATTCGATTTAATCTATGGCTGCCCCATGTGGCACACGCTACTGCAACATATCAACAGCATAGGCGGTGCTGTGCTTTATATTCACAGTGGCGGCCTGATGGGCAACAAAAGCATGCTGGCGCGTTATCAGCACAAATCATCAACCAAAGCTATGCATACAAAAAACCGACATAAGCCCAAGGCTTAATCTCCAGCTTTCAATCTGCATAGTGAAAGCTAGCCTCCCCGCATGACTGATACTCCTTCTCCCCATTCAAGCCAGACTCAAAGCGTAACAATTATCGGGGCTGGCTTAGCTGGTTCCGAAGCGGCATGGCAACTAGCCAAACGCGGCATTGCTGTGCGCCTGCATGAAATGCGCCCGCTTAAAATGACACCGGCTCATCATACGGGGCATTGTGCCGAGCTGGTGTGTTCGAACACCTTCCGAGCCGACCATCTGGAAAATGCCGTCGGTTTATTGCATGAAGAAATGCGCCGCATGGATTCATTGATTATGGCCTGCGGTGATCAGGCGCGCATTCCTGCAGGCACAGCTTTGGCGGTGGATCGCGACCAGTTCGCCGAACTGGTCACTGCAACACTCAAAGCCGAACCCTTGATTGAATATATTGAAGGTGAAGTAACTGAATTACCTGCTGATGGCCTGCTGTTGATCGCTTCTGGCCCTTTAACCTCCGATGCACTCTACGATCAAATTCGCAGCCTGACCGGTGAAGATCGGTTGATGTTTTTTGATGCCATTGCGCCAGTGCTCGATGCTGAATCAATTAATATGGATATCTGCTATTGGAAAAACCGTTACGATAAAAATGTTGCCGAAGGCGAAGCCGGTGATTATCTCAATTGCCCGATGAATGCCGAGCAATACAAAGCTTTTATCAACGAATTGATCCAGGCTGAAAAAGTCGCATTCAAAGATTTTGAAGATATTCCCTTTTTCGAAGGCTGTATGCCGATTGAAGAAATGGCGGAGCGTGGAGAAGACACACCGCGTTTCGGGCCGATGAAACCGGTTGGACTCGATCATCCAGAAACGGGTGAAAAGGCATATGCCGTGGTGCAGTTGCGCCGCGATAATCGCATGGGCTCGTTGTTAAACATGGTCGGCTTTCAAACCAAGATGACGTACGGTGAACAAAAACGGGTATTCAGCATGATTCCGGGCTTGGAAAAAGCTGAGTTTTTTCGTCTAGGCTCGCTGCATCGCAACACCTTCATCAAGTCACCGGCTCTGCTGGATGGCACGCTGCGTTTGAAATCAGATCCGCGCATTCTATTTGCCGGCCAAATTACCGGAGTCGAAGGTTATGTCGAATCGGCCTCCATGGGACTTATGGCCGGTCGTTTTCTGGCTGCCATTGCACGCGGTGAAGAACCGGAAAGGCCGCCGGAGATTACGGCTCATGGTGCTTTATTGGCTCATATTTCACAAACACAAGTGGCTGGGTTTCAGCCCATGAACATCAATTTCGGCCTGTTACCACCGGGCAAAAAACGCGAGGGAAAACGCCGCTTTTCACGCGCTGAGCGCCGCCGTTCCGTATCGGATCGTGCTTTGGAATCCCTCGATGCATGGTTGAACGAAAAAGCATAAATAAACCACTGCATTTCTGTATCATTCGTCTATTATTCGCAGCATTATCCATGCCCGGCGGGCATGGATATTTCATACAACCAAGGAGAACGAACCGTGAAATTAAAATGGATGATGCCAACCGCATTGCTTTGCCTTACATCTGTAGGGCAAACGGCACAGGCAGGCGATATTGCCGTGGGTGTGAAAGCCTCGACATTGGGAATCAGCGGAGAAGTGGTCACCAATGTCATTCCAATGCTGCTCAATGCACGTTTTCAGCTGAATGGATTTAACTACAACAAGACCATCACCGACACAACGGTTCGATATGACGCTTCTTTAAAACTGCTTTCCGCGGGTCTATTGGCTGACTTTTATCCCTTTGCCGGTAAATTCAGAATTACGGGTGGCATGTATTACAATGGCAACAAGTTTGATATTAAAGGTGTACCTAGCGCAGCTCAAAGCTTTACGTTCAATAACACTCTTTATAATACAAATGCAGGGAACCAAATTGGCTCGGTGAATGGTCAGATTGATTTCAACAAATTTGCACCGTATCTCGGTATCGGCTGGGGCGATTCCGTTTCTGCAGGTAGTCCTTTCGGTTTTAGTTTTGAACTTGGCGCGCTCTATCAGGGCAAACCCAAAACCACACTGACCACCAGCCGCTCTGTTGCAGGGCTTGCGACCGATATTGCGGTTGAAAAGAAGAAACTGGATGATTCCTTGAGCAATTTTAAATTTTATCCTGTGATTGCTTTAGGTATCAACTATAAATTCTAAATGCAGACATGGAAAAAATGTCTGTTTAACACGATCTGGGGGGGAGCTTTGCTCCCCCTTTTTTTAGCGATGCCCTATGCCAACAGCAATGAACAGGTAGAGTTTGAACAAATACAGTTCGATCAGATACAACTCAATCAGATAGATCAGACCGATCAAGTCGAACGAAATCAAGCCCAACTGAACCAAACCGAACGCAGTCAAGTTGAATTGAATCAATCCGCCGCACTGATTTTTCACAATGAATGTGCCTCGAAAAACACCTGCCTGACCGCATGGAACAAAGGCGAAGAGTTCGCTTCCCTCGGTATTGGCCATTTTATCTGGTATCCAGCCGGTGCAACAAAAACCTTCAAGGAAAGCTTCCCCGCTTTCATTCTTTTTATGCAGCACCACCACGCCCCACTGCCAGCATGGCTGAGTCAAAACCCCGATCAAGCCAATCCGTGGCCGAACAGGGCTGCCTTTTTAGCCGCTTATGAATCCAGGCCGATGCAAGCATTACGCAGCTTTTTAATTCACAACAAGCCTCTACAAGCCCGCTTCATGTTGCAGCGTTTAGACTCCACACTGCCGAGCCTACTCAGCGCTGTAGAGCCGTCTGATCGACCCCATATTCGCCACCAGTTTGACTACGTGGCCAATTCACCGATGGGTTTATATGTGTTGATGGATTATGTGAACTTTAAAGGTGAGGGTACAAGTTTAAAGGAGCGTTATCACGACAAGGGCTGGGGCATGCTGCAAGTGCTGGAACAGATGAATGTGAAGCAAGCCGGCCTGACGGCTATTCAGGCATTTGCCGATGCTGCCGATGCTATGCTCACACAACGAGTGGCATTATCACCGCCACAGCGACATGAACAACGCTGGTTGCCCGGCTGGCGCAAACGCCTGGCAACGTATGTGTCCGAAGCACAAAAACTATCCGATCAAACGCGGGTGCAAATCCTCGGCAATACGCATTAACTGCTGCTTCACCCATGCCGGACCCGGCTTGTGTTTTTGTTCAAAGGATAACGTTTCCAATTCCTTTAAAGCAGCCACCAATACATCCAGCTGGCGCGGCAAATACATCAACATGGCCTGCAATACCTGCTCGCGAATATCCCACTGCAGATCACCAGCGCTCGAACGTAAAACCTGCAACAAGTCCACATCGCTGGCCGGTGGATACATGCTGACTTTTTCCATCGCCAATAAGCGTGAGGAAAGCTCCGGTGGCAAGGTTTCAATTTCCCCGCGCCAGGAAATCACAACCGAACGCTGCTGGTCGCGTCCGCGCTCCAGCAAATGAAACAAAGCATGCGCAAGCGCAACCGACATCGCTCCAGCAGGCACATCAATCAACCAGCTCGACTTCTCAGTCATTCGTTTTTCCCAGTCTTGCGCCAGCTGCCAGCTGTTCTCCTCACCTTGATCCACCACTTCGAGCCATGCCATGCTTGCATACTCCGCAGCCAGTGTGCCTAGCAAATTACTTTTCCCTGCTGCATGCTCCGAGCTCAACCACAAGCGGCCACCATGCACACTCCATAAGGCCAAACGATCACAAGCATCTTCAACACCGGCATGGCGCACCCATGCCCCATAATCATGCTGATTTGGAATATGCATTTGCAAGCGCAACTGATGCTTGGAGTCCGCCATTAACGGCCTTCGTCAGCGATGGCTTTGAACATCCATACCACCATATACTGAATGCCGGAGATACAGGTAAACGCAAAGGTCAACCAAATAGAAATCAGCAGCATGTCTGCTCCGGGAAACTGCCAGGCCATGTCCGAGAGCACCGTCAACACGAGCGTAATCTGCAAAAAGGTCGTTATTTTGGAGGCAATGCTAGGCTGTATTTTGAGTTTATGGGTAACCATCTCATACGCAATCGCCCCCAGCACAATAATCACATCGCGAAAGATCACAGCCAAAAACAAGAACAACGGCAGTTGCTCGATGGCGTACAAGGTAACAATGGTACTGATCAATAATAATTTGTCGGCCATCGGGTCCAAGAATGCACCAACGGTACTGCGCTGATTAAAATAGCGTGCAATCGCCCCATCCAGCATATCGGTTACACCGGCAATCGCCATCAAAATCAAGGCCAGCACAGGCTGATGTTCAATGATGGCATAAATAATGAACGGCGTAATAAGAATACGCCCCAGCGTCAGCAGATTCGGGATATTAAGAATACGATCTTGTCTCATCGATATGACCTAACGCGCCACCCAGCCTTCAATCGTCGGCTTCAGCATCATGCCCCGGCGTGCAAACCATGCCGTCAGCCATTGATCATCGGCTCCCTTCAATTGTAAGCGGTATTGTTGACCCTCTTGATTCACCTGACGCAGGGATAAATTTAGAATACGCGAATCCTGTTGCAGTTCATTTTCAAACAAGACTTGCTCCGCTAAGGATGCCTGTCGCATCACACGCAGCTGCAATTCAACGGCTGGTTTCATAAACCCTGCAGGCGCGCTCAATGCAAGGGAGCTTGCTTGAGGGTCTGCCGTTTGGGGGGCTAGCGATGGAGCAATGGACGGTGTTAGAGCGGCCAGCCCAGAATGATCCGAACCCGGCTCGGTTTGCGCCACATCCGGCGATTCGACATAAGCATCACGAGCCTGCAACAGCAGTTCACGCAGCCATGGTTTTAATTGCTCCAGCGGATCACCCGCCTGCAAACGTCGAGTTTCTGAGAACTCATTCAATTTGCTTGTGCCTCTCACATTCAACCGCACATGTTGATTATCCAGCCAACGCCACAATAACACCAACGATGCACCTTGATCATCGAGCCGATAACCCAGCGGCACAGCCAGACGGGTCGCATTGTCCAGCAACGCATTGGCAGTTTGCCCCATTGGCCGACCAGCCGAATTATACAACTGCAGCACAACATTCAAATCCGGTTGCTGTGCGATATAAGGCAGCTTATTTTTTTTCAAATAAGCCATAACACGTTTCTGATTGAAGGTGATGCGTACGCCATTATCGGTTGGACTGGCCTTTTGCAAAAACTGAATCGCTCTCACCCGCTTTGGAATCAAGCCATGCGCCGATTGCGGAATGATGCGATTCCATAATTGCGGCAAAGCCAAAGCTGCGGCCTTCTGCACATTGGCATGCAGCCAACTCACTTCGACCTGTTGTTGATCGGCCCGCACATCAATCTGCATGCGCGTATCGGCAGCAAGTGCAACAGATTGAAGCACCGACAAACACAAGACCGCAAAAATCAGTGCCATGGCATGTTTTAACATTTATTTTACTACCCGCAAATGATTGGTTTTACGATCTTTTTTACTCTCAAAAGACTTGTTTTTACCACCACCTTCGATAACCGTAATCATCGAAGGTGTTTCTTTTTGACTGCTTTCGACAGCCTCGATTTGAGTCGCCTTATGCGCCTTTTTATCCTGCAATTCCTGCACACCTTCATCGGACATATTGCTGCGCACCGACTGCACAATCGCCTTGATCATCTCCGGCACACTATCATCCCAGATAATGCCCTGCTCGAGTTCGCCCTCCGGCAAATAAGCTGCCCAGATGGTATGCATGGGGATTTGGCAGGAAAATATTTGACCGGAAAAAGAAAAGTCGGAATCGATGCGATCATCATTAATATGAATAATCTGCGGCATGCGCATATTGAGCACCAATCGCAAGGCTGGATCACCACTCAAACTCTCCGGCACCAGCACATCATCCTGGGTGGCATCGACAACAATATAAATACGCCCATGGCGATTAAAGTATTCACGCAGTTTTTGTGCCTTAGCAGCATCTGAAAAACTCAAACTCATAATAGACTCATGCCTCCATCGTTGGCCGAGACTAACGGCTGACGACTCAAGATTAAATACGGAGT
>CAZKHV010000032.1:0-9708 GCA_964552605.1 uncultured Zetaproteobacteria bacterium
ACAGTCGTATTTCAGGCCCATTGCTGGATCGTTTTGATTTGAGAATTCATGTACCACCGGTTGAGCGGGCAGAGCTGGCCAACATGCAGCGGGGTGAAGCATCTGCGGTGATTGCAGAGCGGGTGCAGCGTGCCCGTCAGCGCCAATATGAGAGGCAGGGTGACGGGCGTGTAAATGCACGCATGACGAGTGCTGAGATCGAACAACATGCCAGGCCCGATAGCGAATCGGCCAAGTTGCTGGATCAGGCTATGAATCACTTTTCCTTATCGGCGCGCAGTTATCATCGTATTCTCAAAGTGGCGCGTAGCATTGCTGATCTGGCTGCTTCAGAGTCGATTTGTGCGGCTCATATCGCCGAAGCATTGCAGTATCGGGGTGAAGAAGCTTGATGATGGGGCGCTCTATAGCTCCGCTAAATATGATGGTTACGCTGTTTTTGTTCGCTTTTATACTGATCCTACCTCAGCCGGGTGCTGCGATCCCCGCCTTTTCCAGCCAGACCGGTGCTGCGTGCCGGGTATGCCATTTTCAGGGTATGCACGCCTTGAGTCGATATGGGAGTGAATTTCTCAGAAATGGTTTTCGTGAAAGTGATCGCATGAAACAGAAGCGTAGGGAAAAGCAGCGCAAGAAGGAGCAGCAAAGGCAGGCTGCTAAACAAGTCGATCAGCATAAATAACTTGCGCCTGGCAAGGCGCTGACGATTCGAACTTGGCGCTGTTTAATTGATCTGGCTAACGCTGACGCGACCGTGGGCACTGATTTGAATTTGATAGCGCACTCCATTCGAACAGGTGGCTAGAATGGTTTTGTTACCTTGAGCATCTTGTTGTTGGTTGATATTGCTGACTGCTCGGCCAGGGCAATCAAAACCACGGAGTTTAATGGTGGTGGCGATGTCTTCGGCCATCGGGACAGCGTATGCTGTTGGCGTAACTACGAATGTGAATAATGCAGCCATGAATAATTTTTTCATGCTTTCTCCTCAAGCAAACTCTTCCATATCAGTTCTCTGCCGACATACAGATCACGCGATAAATCCGGATCATCATCGAGCAGTGCTATAAGTTTTAACAACAGGCCATCAAAGCTGGCCCGGATGTCATCCAGTTTATCGCCGAGTTGCGCTTGTTTACGATACTTCTTAATTTTGTCCATCAAATCAAGCAGATCATTACGAATCGCTAACTTGGTGAAAAAACCAATGGCAGCAGTTTTTCGTAAGCGTTGTTTTAATATGCTGATATTCACTGCTTTGATTATACTGGTATTGCTTACTTCTTTTTCGTTGACGGCGGCGGGCCTTGCTGTGGTTTGGGCAATTGTTGCTTTTTTCACATCGTTTTCAGGCCGATTGTGTTCAGGTAGATTGTTTTCCGCCCATGATAATGTCGGCTGTAGCAGCACTAAAGCAAAACAGAGACGCGACAAAAAAGAAAAACTAAGCATACAGCTTAGTCTAATGTTTGTTTGTAAGCATACCAGTCGCAAACATTACACCTCGGTGTCGTATTTACGCCCTACTTTTTCATCCTGTCGTTCTGTCTTATCGTTCTTTTATTGATCAGGCCGGAAGGATACGATGATGTCAGCAGCAACCCGATCACCATCATGGGCTTGTTTCGGGAAACGAGTGGGATGTGTGAGAGCAGTCTCCAGTGCCTGTCGCCAAGCTCCGCATTGAAAATCATCGCGACTCATGCCAGCGGCAGGGAACGAATCATCCAGCCATGTTTTGAGCATAGGGAATTCTGGAAAATCGGGCCGTTCCAGCCAGGCAATGGCTGTAGCAGTCGCCCAGCATTCGGATAATACTCCGTAACCGGGTTTGCATACGACAACATCGATGTATGGCATGACATCAACAGGGCGCAAGTCCGCATTGAAGTGGATGGGTTGTAGATGATCCTGCATGGGGCTGATTGACGCGGTGGAAATATCCGGGATAAAAAATAGCCAATCCGGCATATTGGCAAGGCCATGCATATCGTAGGGGGGATTGCCGCAGCCGCCAAACAACACCAGTGCTTTGTGGCGCGGATCATGGCGGCTTGTGAGCATTGGCGGTAGTTTTTTGGTGTTACTGGACGGTTGCGAAACGATCAGTGCTATGTTGCGTTGCGTTGGAAAGGCGGGCATGTGCATGGCCATGGGCGGAGTAAGTAGAAGGTCGCATGCGTTATACGCCTTGGCTAATGTGCGAATGACATGATCTTCGGCATCCATCCAGTGACTATAAATCGTGTGCCAGTCCAGTGTTGCTATAGCGATTGAGCCGATGCCGAAGGCTTTCGCAGCTGGAAATGCCAGCGGTGAAATATTGGAAAGAACCAATGTAGCCTGCACAGCATCCAGCCATGCAATCTCCTGTGCGATGTGCGCGTCGAATTGATCAATCCATTTGCGCATGCATTGAATTGATGTGTCGCGGTCTTCCTGCACAGCATTTTTCTGTATCACACCGACATCGACTGCTGCGGGATTGAGTTCAAAGTCGATGTTCAATTGTGAGCGGATTTCCTGCTCTGGTAATGCACATCGAATGAAAAAACGGCATTCGGGTTTGATATGATGGATTTGTTTTAGGACCGGAGCTATCTGAGCCAGATGCCCGAAGCCATGTCCTGAGATATAGACCGCGAGATTCATAGCTGTTCCTGTGTGGGTTTTATTCGCCATTCAGGGTGACAACTATTTGTCTTGAACCTCCGTGATCCCGGTGTTCACCCAGATAAATACCCTGCCATGTACCCAGAGCAAAATGCCCGTTGCAAATCGGGATGCTGATGCTGCTACCGAGCGTGCTGGCTTTGATGTGAGCAGGCATATCATCGGCTCCCTCCAGTATATGATCATAATAGGGCTGATTCTGCGGCACAAAATGATTGAAGTGCGCTTCCATATCGCTGCGTACATCGGGATCGGCATTTTCATTGATGCTCAGGCTGGCGCTGGTATGTTGAATGAAGATGTGTGCCAGGCCAATGCTGAATTCAGTCAACTCAGGCAGCTGCTGGATGATTTCTCTGCTAATCAGATGAAAGCCTCGGGGTTTGGCCTGCAATCGGATGTTGGTCTGTTTCCACATGGATGACTCCTTGTTCTCAACGTCGGGCATTGTTTGAAGCGATGCTGCCAACGTTTGTTTGTTTATCAAAATTCATGGATGCAGTTTTTCATCGTGGGCATACCATGGCGCATGCTTTATTTTGATCGAATTTCTTTGCGACGTGGTAATAAATTATTATTCAGTGATGCCTCCATGACTATTCATGCTGGCCATCGGGTGGGCATTACCGGAGCCAATGGCTGCGGTAAATCCTCTTTGTTTGCCTTGGTGCAGGGGCGCATTGAAGAAGATAGCGGCAACTTTCATCACGATAAAGGCATCGCGATTGCACATGTCGAACAAGAGACACCGGCGCTGGATATCGCTGCGATCACTTACATTATGCAGGGTGATCACGAACTCACCCGTTTGCAGCAGGAGATTGATCGGATTGAAGGCGCGGGGCAAAGCGAATCGGATGCGGATGGCATGCGTGTAGCCGAGTTGCACGAGCGCTTTGCAGCTATCGATGGTTATGCGGCCAGAGCGCGGGCTTCGCGTTTGATGCACGGCTTGGGTTTTGCGGTTGGCTCGGAAGATAATCCGGTCGCCAGCTTTTCCGGTGGCTGGCGCATGCGCTTGAACTTGGCGCATGCCTTGATGTGTCGCTCTGATTTACTGTTACTCGATGAGCCGACCAATCATCTGGACTTGGAAGCCGTGGTTTGGTTGGAGAAATGGTTGTTGCAATATCGTGGTGCGTTACTGCTGATTTCACATGATAGAGATTTCTTGGATTGTTGCATGAATCGCATTGCCCATATTGAGCAGGGTAAGCTGACCGTTTACAGTGGTAATTATAGCGATTTTGAACGTATTCGAGCTGAGAAGCTGGCCTTGCAACAAGCCTCGCATGAAAAGCAGCAGAAACAGATTGATCACATGATGAGCTTTGTGAATCGTTTTAAAGCCAAGGCCAGTAAGGCCACGCAGGCACAGAGCCGCATTAAGGCGCTGGAGCGCATGCAGTTGATTGCACCGGCGCATATCGATTCACCTTTTTCATTCAGCTTCAAACATCCGGGCGCGATTCCCAATCCCTTATTGCGACTCAACAAGGCTTCAGCCGGTTACGCTGATGTGACTGTGTTGCATGATCTCTCATTCAGCTTGTTACCCGGTGATCGTATTGGTTTGCTGGGCCCGAATGGTGAGGGTAAGTCCACCCTGATTAAATTGATGGCGGATAGTTTACAGCCGCAAAAGGGTAATCGAGAAACGGCCAAGGAACTCTCCATCGGTTATTTCGCTCAGCATCAGCTGGAGCAGTTGCATGATGAACTTTCACCCATTCAGCATCTTCGAATGCTGGATGAAGACATCTCGGAAAAAGAAGCACGGCAGTTTTTAGGTGGTTTTGATTTTCAGGGCGATATGGCTTTGGCTGCTGTCGCGCCATTCTCCGGTGGTGAGAAGGCACGTCTGGTGCTGGCATTATTGGTGTACCAGCAACCGAATTTGTTGCTGCTCGATGAACCGACCAACCATTTGGATCTGGAAATGCGCCATGCTTTATCGATTGCTCTGCAGAGCTTTGAGGGGGCGATGGTTCTGGTTTCGCATGATCGACACTTGCTGCGTACGGTCTGTGATTCGTTGATGTTGGTGTCCAATGGCGCGGTGGATCATTTTAACGGTGATCTGGATGATTACAGTGCGTGGTTATTGCAGCAGCGTGATAGCTTAGATCCTGATCCGGCGAACACATCTGCCCGGCCATCAAAAAAAGATGCACGTCGCCAGAAGGCCGATAAACGTAAAGCTCTGCAACCGTTGCGCAATAAAGTTAAAAAACTGGAATCGGAGTTGGAGCGATTGCAGGCTGAAAAAACAGTCTTGGATGCTGCTCTGGCTGATCCGGCATTGTATGAACAGGCATCGGCCGATGAACTGAAAACGCTCAGTCTGCAACACCATGAAGTGCATCAACAGATTGAAACGGTGGAAGAGAGTTGGATGCTGGCCAGCGAAGAGCTTGAAGATGCGGCTTGAGCTGCGGATCAATGATGTGTGGCTTGAAGGTCGGTCTGGCAATGCCAACTGAAGCGGCACTGCAGGTGGAATCCAGGTTGTGGTATTTATACATGGTTCGCTGCAATAAGGGGCAACTCTATACCGGTATCAGCACCGATGTGGCACGGCGTTTTGCGGCACATAAGGCGGGCAAGGGAGCCAAGTTTTTGCGTGGTAAAGGGCCGTTGGCTTTGCAGCTTGAGTTATGCATCGGTTCACATTCCGAAGCACTTCAAGTTGAAGCGCGGGTAAAGAAGTTATCGAAAGCGGCAAAAGAGCACCTGCTTGTTCGCCATGGCGATGGACGGGTTGAACTTAGCGAGCTTTAATGTTTTACGGATTAGTCGTTGTGGGCATCACTTTCTTCATCGCCATCACCCGTGACACCATCAACAATAGCGCTGCCGACTTTGAACGGCACTTTGATCACTTCGGTCGTGACATCAACGGCTGCACCGACCACGGTACCAACAAGGCAACCGCTTAGGGATAATAGCAGCACTAGTGGGATGATTGATTTCATAAATACCTCATGGGACGTTGTCGATACTGGTGATGCTGGGATGAAACGGATTGTACGAGATTGATTGTGCTGGGGTGATAGTGTTGGGCTGATCCTCTTCATCGGAGGCGTGAATTTATTGCGGCTGATCGGTTGACTCAGCCATGGCCAGAGAACTGCTTTTGCCAATCAAGCGCAATGACCATGCATCGCTGACACTATCGAGCCCCGGACCGTTATAGGTGACAAAGTTGCTGCTGCCCTGTTGTAGCGGGATGAGTAAACGGGTTTTGTTGACAAAGGAGGATAACCATGAATCCAGTTTCACGTCATAAATTGCACAGCGTACGCTGTTATGATCACTGCTGACACGGCGGTAGCCCATTTTTTTGGCAACCAATGGGTAAACTTTACCATCATCGTAATTGATGGCTGAGAATTTGATGTTGTCCTGCTTCGATTCTGTGCTGGATTGCACGATGCGAACGAGCATTTGAGGCAAAGCACCCAAATCTTGCAGTTCGGTGTTCCAGATTTTACGTTCGATAAATTCATCAGCACTGCGCTTGCGGTAAATGGTCGGGATGCTCTTATCCTGACTGTACGTGATTTCAATGGTGCGTTTCAAAATATGATTGATACGTTTGATATACAATGGTTTGCCATCACTGACACGTAGGTAGTGAGTGGCGCTGAGTTGATCGCACTGCCATGCAATCATCCAGGCTTCGACACCTTGATAATCAACTTTGCTGACATGATATTGCAATAAGCTGCCATCGCCTTCCTGCATATAAACAAAATCACCACTTACTGCGGCAGTGGAGTTTTCGCTAGCTGCACTTGTATTCATGCCAGATACGAGCTGTAGCATGATGATGAATACCAGTATGCCCATGTTTTTCAGCGGGGAGGAGGTTAGTTTTTTTTGCAAGTGGGACATGAATTAACCTCCTTTTATAGATAATGGCTTTCACTCAAGCATGAAAACATAGCGTCGTGGATAATAAGCATCAATGAAGCCGATGCAACATGTGCCATTATGACTCACTTAAAAGAGCTGTAAGATGTCTAAAGATATGAGAAATATGGCATCGCTTAGACAACGGAATCAGACAGTGTTGCAAATGAACACAACGCAGTACGGGTAAATTTTTCCATTTAAGTACATTGTTGCCGATACCGCATGGGACTGAAGAAGTCTTGTTTGCGCGGCGATTCAATCGATTCTAGTGTCGATAAGCTGCCAATGCTGCAGCAACAGCTACGCCATGATTGACGGGAGCCTGCATGCGCCCGAGCACTTCATCGAGAGCGGACAAACACAGTAACACATTATCTTTGCGTGCGGCATAGCCCATTAAACCGATGCGCCATACCTTGCCGGCCATCGGGCCAAGGCCTGCCCCTATTTCCAGATTATAATCGTTGAGCAATGCAGCACGTACAGCACCATCATCCACCCCTTCCGGGATGCTGACAGCATTGAGCTGTGGCAATCGATCCGCTTCCGGCACAACAAACGACAAGCCCAGCGCTTCAAGGCCTGCTTTTAACGCATGGTGATGCAGCGCGTGACGAGCCCAAGCATTTTCCAGCCCCTCTTCTTCAAGAATGACCAGTGATTCGTGCAAGGCATATAAGGCATTGATAGGGGCGGTATGGTGGTAAGCGCGCTTGGATCCTGCACCACCGCCCCAATAACCCATGACCAGATTCAAATCGAGAAACCAGCTTTGTACTGTGGACTTGCGATTTTTGATGACATCAATAGCACGCTGATTAAACGATACGGGGGATAGGCCGGGGGTAGAGGATAAGCATTTCTGGGTGCCGGAATAAATCGCATCCACACCCCATTCATCGACACGCAGCTCTGTGCCGCCCAAGGATGTGACAGCATCAACAATCACCAGACAATCGTATTGATGCGCTAGGCTGGTCAATGTCTTCACGTCGGAAGATGCGCCGGTGGATGTTTCCGCCTGCACAAACGCGACAGTATTTGCTTGCGGATGTGCTTTTAATGCATCTTCCAGTTTTTGAGCATCGCATGCAGTACCCCAATCATCCTGAACCATGATTGCTGTTGCGCCGCAGCGTTCAACATTCTCTTTCATGCGGCCACCAAAAACACCATTTTGGCAGATGATGACGGTATCGCCCGGTTCGATTAAATTTACAAAACAGGTTTCCATGCCGGCGGAGCCGGGCGCAGAAACCGGTATAGTTAGCGCATTTTCAGTTTGAAATGCATATTGCAACAAACTCTTCATTTCATCCATCATACCGACAAACAATGGATCGAGATGGCCGATTGTCGGACGTGCCATGGCTTGTGTAATGCGTGGGTTTACGTCCGAAGGGCCTGGCCCCATCAAGGTGCGTTGTGGTGGATAAAAGGATGATGTCATGCAATGCTCCTGAGTGTGCGATAGCGTAGTTTATGTGAAATCCAACGGATATGCATCCTTAAGCAGGATGCGGTTATCCGGCAGCTAAACGACTGAAGGTCGCAGTGACTTTTTGTTGCAGTGTTTTTGCCAGATAGGGCTTTTGGATGAAATCAATGTTATCGCTGCTTTCAAAGCGGGCTCTGACTTCTGTTTCAGCATAGCCAGAGCAAATAATCACAGGTAAATCTGGCGCAAACGAACGCAGTTTTTTGTAACATGCTTCGCCACCCATTTTAGGCATGGTCATATCCAGTACCACCAGATCGATGTCGTGTTGCTCAGCTTTATGATGCTGCTGCAATACTTCGAGTGCCTTTAGACCATCACCAGCTAAGATGACGCT
This sequence comes from uncultured Zetaproteobacteria bacterium, assembly GCA_964552605.1. GTDB lineage: Bacteria > Pseudomonadota > Zetaproteobacteria > Mariprofundales > Mariprofundaceae > Mariprofundus. The sequence goes on from CAZKHV010000032.1 coordinate 8,427, forward strand.
CAAACCCAAGTTTTCCAAAATGCTCTTGGCAATATCGCGCAACATTTCTTCGTCATCGACGATCAATACGGTGCCTGAAATGGGTGTATGATCGTGTTCGTGTACCCTGCCGTTATGCTGTTGATTCAGTTGATGTGTTGAGACCGGGAAATAAACATCAAAGCGCGTACCCTTGCCAAGCTTGGAGCTGATTTTCAAACCACCCATATGACCCCGCACAATGCCCAGAATCGCACTCATGCCGAGGCCACGACCCATAAACTTGGTGGTGAAAAAAGGGTCGAATATCTTTGTGCGGGTTGTTTTATCCATGCCGCAGCCATTATCGATGACGGTTAAACGAATAAAGTAACCGGCTTGCATCTGATCGGCACCGAGCAGGTTAATGATTTCATCAGCGTTTAAATTCACATGTGCGGTTTGAATTTGAATGCATCCCACATGATCAGCAATGGCTTCGGATGCATTGATCACCAGATTCATGATAATCTGTTTGATTTGACCGACATCGGCATCAATGGCTGCGAGTTGATGATCGAGCTGGATGTCGAGCTCTATCTGCTTGGTGATGGATGATTCAAGCAGTTGCATGATATCGTTAATGGTGGCGGATAAATTCAACGGCTCGATAATGAAATGCCCTTTGCCCGAATAGGCCAGCATTTGCTGACACAGTGTAGCGGCACTTTCACTGGCCTTTTGGATGTTTTGCAGGTTTTTAAGAGCAGGACTTTGATCGGGCAGTTTGTTTTGCGCCAGTCCGGTGTTGCCCATAATGGCGGTCAGTAGATTATTGAAATCATGCGCGATGCCGCCGGCCAATACACCGAGGCTTTCCAGACGCTGGGTATGGTCCGTTTGTTCCTGCAAACGATCCCGTTCGGTTACATCCTGCTGCACGGATGTGTAACCGACCAATTCTTCGCTTACATGAAGTGGAAAAATAGTTTGTTCAACATGATACATATGACCGTCTTTGGCTTGGTTGATGAATGAACCGGTCCATGTTGAGCCGTTGTTTAGTGCCTGCCACATGGCGGCATAATATTGATCCGAATGTTCACCGCTTTTGACAATGCTGGGACGTTGGCCGATAGCTTCTTTGGCGCTGTAACCACTTAACGTTTCAAAGGCCGGATTCACATATTGTATGATCCCTTTGGTGTCGGTGATAATGATGGCATTAAAGGATTGTTCGACCACGGTGGCCAATTGAGCCAAGTCTTTCTGGGCTTTTTTACGGCTGGAGATATCACGCAAAAAGGCGGTGAATAAACGATGT
>CAZKHV010000033.1:0-9697 GCA_964552605.1 uncultured Zetaproteobacteria bacterium
GACTCAGTTTGAAATCTGAGCCAGCTAAATGCAATTGAGCCATGGCTTGTCCGGATGATTTCAATTGCGCGATATTCAGTTCCTTCAGAGTACGTCCACTCAGGCATGAGACAATACAACCCTGTTTGCCCTGTAGTTCAAACAACAGGCTATCATCATCCCGTATCATGACATCGGGGCAGGCCAGTTCATTGGCCGCCAGATGTTTCATTAGAAACATGAAATAAGGTAATTCATCGTTCGCCAAGCGTTCAAAGATGGTTAATACATAGCGTTTTCCATCGCTGGTGTCGATGAAGAAATTGCTGTTTTCAATACCGGCAGCGATGCCTTCAAAGGATAGAAGTGAGCCAAGCGTATAATCAGCCAGAATGGCGCTGATATCAGTGTGGGAGAGTTCAGTATAGACAGACATGAAGGGAATCCTAGCGCCCCACAAACACAAAGCCCACGGACTTTTTGTCCGTGGGCTTTGTGTTGATCGCTATCTGTTAAATCCCACCGCTAAGGGTGGTGAGACTTATTGAATATCGTTATTCGGGATCACCAGCATTTCGACACGGCGGTTCAACTGGCGGCCTGCTTCGGTGTCATTGCTTGCTCTGGGTTGTGATTCACCACGTCCTTCAATTTGAATCCGGTTGGAAGCCATGCCGCGATCCATCAAATACCATTTCACGGCCTGAGCGCGTTGCTCGGAGAGTCGTTGATTGTATTCAGCCGAGCCACGGTTATCGGTATGGCCGGTGATTTTAATGGTTGTGCGCGGATAACGACTCAAGATGTCGGCGACCTTATTTAAGGTGTTGTGAAAAGCCGGAGTCAATTGGGACGAGTTATAAGCAAAGGATACTTCGCTGTTCATGGTGATTTTCAGATTTTCATTTTGCAGGCGTTGAATTTCAATCTGACTGTTGCGTTGCTCTTCAGCCAGAGCACGTTTGAATTCTGCTTCCTGTTTATCCATGTAAATACCAGTGCCGGCACCGAGAGCGCCACCAGCGGCAGCACCAATCAAGGCACCGCGTAACGCACCGCCGGAATGATCTCTCTGGAATCCAACGACTGCGCCAGCAAGTGCACCAATACCTGCGCCAATGGCGGCATTCTGTTTGGTGTATCTGTTCGGGTCGTTCGGATTGCTGGCGCAGCTACTTAATGCCAATCCTGCTGCAACAATCATAAACATTATTCGTTTCATATTGTATCTCCATGGTTTCGATTTTACTGTATGTGCTGGTGTGAAAACCTTATAGTAGGGTAATCTAACGAGTATAAATCATAAACCCAAGCGGAATATGTGCACCGGTGGGGAATTGCCCACTCATGACAGTATGCATGACCGCTTTGCGATTCAGCCTGTTTTTATTCAGACTAGCGCTATGGATGATTCAGCACTGCGATTGACTGTTTTTCTCACAATCTTGGCCATCATGGCGCTGGCCGAATGGATGGCTCCGAAACGTAATTTAAGGCAGGGACGCAAACGATGGCCTGCTAACTTGGCCATTGTTGTCTTGGATGCATTGATTGTGCGCCTTGTGTTGCCTGCCGGAGCGATTGCTGCGGCATTGTGGGCAGAAGAGCTTCATTTTGGTTTGTTCCACTGGCTGGAATGGTCGGATGCGATAACCGTTCTCGGTGCTGTTATCCTGCTTGATCTGGCGATTTATGGGCAACATATATTATTTCATGCGTTGCCGGTGCTGTGGCGTTTGCATTTGGTGCACCATGCTGATCGTGATATTGATGTAACGACGGGCCTGCGTTTTCATCCGATTGAAATCATACTCTCGATGTTGATTAAGATAAGTATTGTGATCGTGCTCGGAGCTCCGGTGTTGGCTGTCATGATCTTTGAAGTGATACTCAATGCGATGGCGATGTTTAATCATGCCAATGTGCGCTTGCCAGTGAAACTCGATGCCGGCTTGCGGCTGTTGGTGATTACTCCGGATGTACACCGCATTCATCATTCTATTATCAAGGACGAAACGAACAGCAATTATGGTTTTAATTTATCGATCTGGGATCGTTTGTTTGGTACTTATCGGGCGCAACCGCAAGCCGGACATGATAAGATGTCTATCGGGCTGGAGCATTTGCAAGATGCCCCCACGCATCATTTGGGTTTTATGCTGCGCTTGCCGTTTGGCAGTTATATCGGACAGTATCCGATACTTAATCGGAACAAGGGAAACAAGAACAAGGAGGGTAAGGATGTGCGATGAAAAGGTGAATCGCTGTGAATGTGTGCATAAAACATTCGAGCAATTGAAAGCCTATAATGATTTTGAAACTGCGCAGGCTGCGACCGGGTGTGGCTCAGAATGCGAAGGTTGCATGCCTTATATCAAATTAATGTTTGCTTGCGGTGAAACGGAGTTTGATCTCGAAGATCCGCGTTTACCGGGTTACGAATAAATGAATATGCACAGTTCGCATTGGTTTGTTTCCGCCGCAGCTTTTGTCGTATTGATTGCAGGTATACAGGCCGCAGCCAGTTTGTTGGTACCTTTTTTATTGGCTGCATTCATTGCTATTATTTGTTTGCCCATGTTGAACTGGCTCACGGCGAGAGCCATTCCGGCTGCTTTAGCGGTGCTAATTATTACACTGGTCATCGTGTTGATCGGCTTATTGGTTGCCGCCTTTGTTGGATCGTCGTTGGCTGATTTTTCGCAGAATTTACCAAATTACCAACAGCATTTGAAATTATTAACGGCAGAGTCGTTGCACTGGCTTGCTACGATAGGTATCAATATTTCATCGCAATCGATGCTGGAGGCACTGGATCCATCTGCTGCGATGGGTATGGCCGGTAAATTATTATCCGGTCTGGGCAATGCTTTAGCCAATACCTTTTTGATTGTACTTACGGTGATTTTTTTATTGATTGAAGCAACGGCATTGCCGCATAAATGGACTGCGATGGGAGATGCTGCACCATCGGCACGTAATTTTGAGGCTTTTGTGGCCAGTGTCAGTTCTTATTTTTCCATCAAAACATGGGTGAGCTTGGCAACTGGTTTATTCATCGCAATTTGGCTGGCGGTGATTGGAGTGGATTATCCTCTGCTTTGGGGCTTGGTGGCATTCTTATTTAACTTCGTGCCAAATATTGGATCTATTATTGCTGCCGTGCCTGCGGTTTTGCTGGCTCTGGTGCAGCTCGGTGGTGGTGATGCATTGCTGGCAGGATTGGGTTATGTGATTGCTAATGTGGTGATGGGCAATGTAATTGAACCCAAATTCATGGGGCGAGGTGTGGGACTTTCAACGCTGGTGGTGTTTTTATCCTTGGTGTTCTGGGGCTGGATATTGGGGCCGGTGGGGATGTTGTTATCGGTGCCGCTAACCATGATTGTGAAACTTGCACTGGAGTCCAGATCGGATACCCAGTGGCTGGCGATATTATTGGGGCCGGATGTTCATCCTGATACGATTACGGTGGAGCCGCGAGTAAATTAAGAAAGTACCCAAGTGACAAACTTTGACACATTGCCATTCTGTTTCTAAGCTGACAAGCATGCAAATTAACGGCGCAACCACAACCTATGGCATCATTGGATGGCCTGTTGAACATTCTTTATCACCGGTTTTTCAAGCCCGGTTTATTCAGTCCAATCATCTCAATGCGGTGTATATACCCTTTGCGGTGACACCTGAATTGCTTAAGCAGGCGATGCAAGGTTTATCCGTATTGGGTGTGGAAGGGTTTAACGTCACGGTTCCTCATAAAGAATCTGTTTTTGGAATGGTCGAAGCCGATGCTGATGCCAAAAAAATTGGTGCGGTGAATACCGTGCGGCGTAGCACTGCTGGTTGGCAGGCAACAAACACCGATTGGCGTGGCTTTAAAGCGGTTGTTGAAGGACTCGATGTTGACGTGTTGGGCAAGAAAGCCTTGCTGTTTGGTGCCGGAGGCACTGCCCGTGCGGTATTGCATGCGCTGGCTGAACTAAAGCTGGATAAGGTGTTGATTTGCAACCGTAATCCTGATCGTTTGGCGGCGTTTATCAGCCTTGCTCAAGAGAGCTATCCTGATTTGAATGTGCAGTCGTTGCTCTGGCAACAGGATGATGTGAGTGCTGCCTGCCAAGAAGCCTCGCTGGTGATCAATACCACCAGTATTGGTTTGAAGGCGGATCAAATATTTCCGTTTGTGTTGTCCTGTAATGGCATGTCCGGCGATGGCATTGGCATCGATGCAGTGTATCGGCCGGATGGAAACACAGCGTTTGTTAAAGCGGCAGTATCAGCTGGACGCACGGCGGTTGATGGCTTGCCGATGTTGATTGCACAGGGTGCGCTAGCTTTTGCATGGTGGCATGATTGTGAGGTGCCGGATTTCACGCAGGCCTTGCATCAGATGCAACTTGATTTAGGCCGGGATATTGCAGTCTTACCGGGTTGGGTGAACACATAATGCAGGGTTCCCGCCTGGGCGATATTTTACTGAAGCAGAAACGCATCACGCGTGAGCAACTGGATTTGTTGTTGCGTGAATCCAAATTGCATGGTGATACGATAACCGCCCAATTGGTACGACAAAATATCTTTGATGAACATGAATTAGTGAGCTTTATGGCACGCTCGTTTGGTTGTCCGGTGATTGATCTGGATAAGATCGAGATCGATAACAAAATCAGTATTATTCCAGCCGATATTTTGCGCAAAAACATGGTCTTGCCGCTTAAAAAGACGGGTAAAGTGCTTAAGCTGGCAGTGATTGATCCGTATAATATTAATGCGCTCGATGAACTGGCATTTATATCAGGCTGTAAAATTGAAGTGTTTATCGCACCAGAGCGTCAACTCAATAAAAAGCTCGATGAATTCAATGATGATGAATCACATCTGGCTCAGGTGATGGCCGAGCTCGGCGCTAGTGATATCGAGGTGGTGGATACTAGCGAGGAGGATATTGATGAATATTCTCTGAGTGCGGAAACCGAAGCTGCACCGGTAGTGAAGTTAGTGAATTTGATTTTGATGGATGCAATCAAACGTGGTGCTTCCGATATTCATCTCGAACCGTATGAAAAAATATTGCGGGTACGTTATCGTATTGATGGTGTGTTGCATGAAATTATGCGTCCGAATATGTCTATGCGTGATGCGATCGTATCGCGTTTGAAGATAATGGCCAGACTCGATATTTCCGAACGCCGTTTACCTCAGGATGGACGTATTAAACTGCGTTTATCGCGTGCCAAAACAGTAGATTTCCGGGTTTCGGTCTTGCCCACCTTATTTGGTGAAAAGGTAGTCATGCGTTTGCTGGATCCTTCCAGTCTGCAACTGGATATGACCAAGCTGGGTTACGATGCACAATCGCTGGCCTGGTTGAAGGAGGCGATTCACCAGCCCTATGGCATGGTTCTGGTTACCGGGCCAACCGGATCTGGAAAAACGGTGAGCCTGTATTCGGCTGTCTCGGAATTGAATCAACCCGGAGTGAATATTTCTACGGCCGAAGATCCGGTTGAATTCAATTTCATGGGCATCAATCAGGTGAATGTGAATGCCGATATTGGTCTGGACTTTCCTGCCGCGCTGCGTTCATTCATGCGCCAGGATCCCGATGTGATTTTAATCGGTGAAATTCGCGATCATGAAACGGCAGCCATTGGTATCAAAGCGGCTTTGACCGGACATATGGTGTTGGCGACGCTGCATACCAATGATGCGCCTTCTACCATGACCCGTTTGGTGAATATGGGCATCGAATCGTTTTTGGTGGGTTCTGCGATTAATCTGATTTCGGCACAACGCTTGGCGCGTTGCATTTGCCCGGATTGCAAAACTAGGGTGAAGGTTCCCTATGCTGCTTTGATTGATGCCGGCGTGGCTGAGCAGGATGTGGCTGGTTTTCAGCCGATGATTGGCAAGGGCTGTCAAACATGCAATGGCACAGGCTACAAAGGGCGCACGGGTATTTATCAGGTGATGCCGGTGTTTGATGAAATCAGAGAGGCAGTTTATGCCGGTGAAAATTCCGATAGAATCACAGCTATTGCCGTGAGCAACGGTGTGAAAACACTGCGCATGGCAGCCTTGGAAAAAGTAGGTAATGGTGATGTTTCATTGGAAGAATGTTTACGAGTTACGGTGGAACGGTAAATTATGAGCACGGTGGTAGTGAGAATAACAAGTCATGAATAATGTGGTGAGCAACTGATGGCAATATTTATTTGGACAGCAAAAAACAAGCAGGGCGTGTCACAAAGCGGTGAAATGGAAACAACCAACCGTGAAATTGCCATGGCCATCTTGCGGCGCAAAGGCTTGCTGAATATTAAGGTGAAGAAAAAGCCGATCGAAATCGTGTTGTTCCCCGAGAAAGTGGATGATAAAGATATTTCTATTTTCTTCCGTCAATTGTCGACCATGATCAATGCCGGCCTGCCATTGGTACAATGTTTTGAATTGGCCGAGCGCGGTGCCGAGAAAAAAGCCATGGTTAAATTACTCAAGGATGTACGCTCCAATTTGGAGGGTGGTAATCCGCTCGGCGAAACCATGCGCAAGTTCCCCGAAGAGTTTGATCGTTTGACCTGTGCCTTGGTTGAGGCTGGAGAGCAGGGCGGCATTCTCGACACCATTTTATTGCGTCTGTGTGTGTACAAAGAAAAAGCCTTGAGTTTAAAAGCGAAAATCAAGTCGGCCATGGTTTATCCTGTCGCAATTTTGGTGGTTTCATTCATCGTGACATCTATTTTGATGATATTTGTTATTCCCATTTTTAGTGAGATGTTCGCCGATTTCGGGGCTGAATTACCTATGCCAACCCAAATTGCCATGTCGATATCTGATGTGTTTGTGGAGTTCTGGTATCTGATTGTGGCTGTGCCTTTTGCCATCGTGTTTGCTATTAAATCGGTGTACCAAACACCAAAGGGGCGTTACCAATTGGACAAATTGTTGCTCACATTGCCTATTCTCGGTGATGTGTTGCGCAAAGCTTCGGTGGCTCGTTTTTGCCGCACCTTTTCCACGCTAACTGCAGCTGGCGTACCGATTCTGGAGGCCTTGGATACGGTGGCTGAAACAGCCGGTAATGTGGTGATTGAAAAAGTAATTCTATCCTCCAAAGATTCGATATCGCAGGGGCAAACGCTGACCGCGCCGTTGGAAGAAAGTAAAATATTCCCACTCATGGTGACACAAATGATCTCCATTGGTGAACAAACCGGTAGTTTGGAAGATATGCTGGGTAAAATCGCTGATTTTTATGAAGAAGAAGTCGATACTGCGGTAAACAATATGCAGCAGTTGATGGAGCCGGTCATTATGGCCTTTCTTGGTGTGGTGATTGGTGGTCTGGTTATTTCCATGTATTTACCAATTTTCCAGATGGCTTCTATCGTCTGATTGTTCATTATTATTTCGCTATTTTGAGTCGAATATGCATGTAATCCTTTATCGTAGTCTGGCTGCGGGTGCGATTGGCTTGTTATTGCTCACTTGGTTTTACCCCGTGTCCAGCCCTGTGCAGCAAGCTCTGATCATTTCAGTAGGCATGGGCAGTGTCGTGTTATTATTGCTGCAATTGGGATTGAGTTTTTCTCATCGAGTGAGTTATTTAACACAATGGGTTTTTCAATATGCATTCGATGCGATTCTGGTCGGTGTTTTAATTGTGGCATCGGGCGGTATTTTAAGTCCATTTTCGTTTTTACTTGGTGTAATCGTTATTGCATCCGGCACGCATGCTCAACAGTTATTACCGTTGTTAATCAGCACAGTCAGTTGCATTGCTTATCTGGTGGCTATTTATACGGAACAATGGTTGAGCCATGCTGCTACTTTGAGTGCAACGCAGGCCTTACACGTGTTGTTGCAGGTTTCCGCCTTGTTACTGGTGGGCGGGGTGATGGCTTTTATTGCGCGTCGCCATGCTAGTTTAAGTGCCAGTAGTGATCAGGCCGTACGTCAACATCGCAAGCTGAAAGATTTGCATGATAAAATCATGGCTGAAATGCGTGAAGGTGTGATTTTGCTGAATCAGCAATTGCAGCTGATCGATATGAATGAAGCTGCTAAGTCGATGCTGCAACGTGAATCGTTAAGCTCGTTATTGCAATTTCCGCCGTTGATTGGTTTTTTTCATCAGGCTCGGAGCCAGCATCCGGAAACAACATCCTTTCAATGCGAATACGACAGGCAAGATCAAACGCTGTTGTTAGCTGTACGTCGTTTGGCCATTGATAGTGATGCGGTTTGGTTGCTGACGGTGGTGGATATCTCCGAAGTCAGGGGGCTTGAAGCGCAATTAATACAGCAGGAGAAAATGGCGGCTCTGGGGCAAATGGCTGCGATGTTGGCACATGAAATTCGTAATCCGATTCAGACCATGGCGCAATGCTTTGAAATTATGGGCAAGAGGCCAGCCAATGCAGATCAAATGCAATATATTTTTCATGATGAAGCGCGGCGCTTGAATCGTTTGGTGAATATGATGTTGCAATACTCCAAGCCCTTGCATGCGACCCAAACGCAAACCTCGATGCAGGCATTGATCAAAGCATCGGCAGAGCAAGTCGATGGCGCTAAGCAACAGGTAGACTGGCAATCGGAAGTGGATGAGTTGTATCTTGATGGTGATCATTTTCGCTTGGTGTTGGATAATTTATTATCCAATGCCTTGCTCAATCGTTCGGATGACAACAGCACGGTGACTATCCGTTTGAAAGCAGAGTCGGGGCATTGGAAATTGGATCTGTGCAATCAAGGTGACATTGCGCTGGATCTGCGTGAAAAATTATTTGAACCCTTTGTTAGCGGCCGTTCGGCAGGCATTGGTTTGGGCTTGGCTACGGTGCAGCAGGTATGCATGATCAACGGCTGGCAGGTTGAAGTGACGACAGAAGCAGGCTTGGTTTGTTTTACAGTGCGCGGCTTGATAAAACAGCCCGAGATGATGGGTTTAAATGAAAATTTATCCGGACAAGTGAGCTTGGTGGAGGCTGGACATGGCTGATATTTTATTGGTCGAAGATGAAGCAAATGCACGCCAGGTGTTGTGTTTGGGTATGGAGATACAAGGCCATCAATTGTGCGCTTGCGGTTCTTCGATGGAAGCCGAACAGTATTTAAAACAACAGACCTTTGATGTTGTATTGACCGATCTACGCATGCAAGGGCGCGATGCGGGGCTCGATGTCATTCGTTGCAGTCGCCAGCTTCAACCCCATGCCAAAGTCGTGTTACTTACAGCTTATGCCAGTGCGGATACCGCCGTGATGGCGATGAAAGAAGGGGCTTTTGATTATTTGACCAAGCCGGTATCGATGGAGGAGTTGGCAGCTGCAGTGGAGCGCGCTCTTGCTGATGTTGCAGACGATGACTCGGAGGGAACAGTAGAGAAGGGAGTGGCGACTGCCAGCACACAATCGACAAAGGATACAGAACAGATGTTGATTGGCGATTCTCTACCCATGCAGCGTGTGCGTCAGCGCTTGCAACGCGCTGCGAAGTCGGAGTTTACCATTCTGATTTCGGGTGAATCGGGTACAGGTAAAGAACTGGCGGCTCGTTTTGTGCATCGTCATTCCTCGCGTACGAAAGCCGTGTTTGTGCCGGTTCATTGTGGTGCTATTCCGGAAGGCTTGTTTGAATCCGAATTGTTCGGGCATCGCAGAGGCTCATTTACCGGGGCTGATTCCGATCGACCGGGGCTGATGGAATCGGC
>CAZKHV010000034.1:0-9549 GCA_964552605.1 uncultured Zetaproteobacteria bacterium
GTTTTTTAAGCTTGAGCGGAGGGTTGCTTTACGGGCTGCAAAACAGCACAAACAAATCGCGTTTGCCTGGCTGGCTGGCTTGCCGCAATCGTTTCAGACGGAGGACAGCAATGCCTGGCAGGTGAGGCTGGCGTTGTTATCCCGGAGCTGGATGGACGTATTGCTTGTGATCGGATTGATGCCGGAAGCACAGGGTCAGCAGGATCGCTGGAAATATTGGCAGGCTCAGGCGTTGCAAGAGATGGGTTACGGAGAGTTGGCTGAGAAGCAATGGGCTGGATTAGCGGCAGGCCGGGGTTATTATAACTTTTTGAGTGCCGAACAATTGGCTCAGCCATTTCAACTGGATGCATCGCATATCGTTGCCTCCAAGCAATCGATACAAGCTGTTGAGCAGATGCCCGGCATTCGCAGAGCCCATGAATGGTTGTTGGTGGGTAAACGCAGCAAAGCGGCTCGTGAATGGCATTATGCGCTGGCTGGCGCAGATAAAACATATTGGCGAGCTGCGGCGAGGATTGCTTCGAGTTGGCAATGGTCTGATCAAGTGATTCGGGCGGCATATAAAGCCGATGAAATGGATGCCTTGCTGGATCGATTTCCAATGAGTTATGCAACGATTGTAAAGCGTGAGGCAGGTAAAACGGGTCTGCAAGCAGCTATGATCTGGAGTATTATTCGCCAGGAATCGGCATTTAATCAGCATGCGGCATCCTACGTTGGAGCCAAAGGTCTGATGCAGTTGATGCCAGCCACTGCCAGACACGTGGCGCGTAAACTGCATATGCATAAGGGTACGCCACAGCTTTTTTCTGCCGCAACCAATATTCGTTTGGGGGCAAGCTATTTGGCGGATATGAAGCAGCGCTTTGGCAGTCTGGCTCTGGCCGCAGCTGCTTATAATGCTGGGCCACATCGTGTTAAAACGTGGCTTGAACGTGTTTCGTTTGAATCGCCTGCGGTGTGGGTGGAAAGCATTCCATTTAATGAGACACGTCGTTATGTGCAGCAGGTGATGGCTTTTGTCAGCGTTTACGAGTGGCGGCAACATCATCAACCATCAAGTCTTGTGACGCGCCTGCACGGCCATGGTAAACGAGTGAGCTTTAATCAGCGGCTTTCGATTAATGAGGCCGGGTTGAAATAACGGCTCTTCAAAGGCTGCTTACGGTTGAATTCGATCATTCGCTTTTGTTTCTATCGCTGAGCTTGATTTCTTCATGGTTTACTGTTGTGTTCGAGCTTGTGCGTGATTTCGATAGTTTTCCAGGAAGGTAACATGTTAAGGCAATTCGTTGTGACATTTCTCATGCTTATTCTACTCTCAGGTTGTGCTGGTGTGGTGGCTGTCGGCGGGGCTGTGTCCGGTTATGTGGTGGATAACTTTAAAGGCTTGGAAAACAGTATGCCGGTTGGCTTGCATCGATCGATGGCAGCAGTACAGCGAGGCTTGAACGAAACAGGGTTTGCGGTTGATATCATTGAATTTGGTGATGACTCTTATCTGCTTCGTTTTTCCAATGTTAAATTGGAAGGCTTGTTGAAGCTCTCAAAACAGACCCGAAAATTAACCACATTGTATATCAAGGTGAAAGGCCTCGGTGGCGTGATGCGCGAGGCATCGGTTGAACGTACGGTACTTGAAGTGATTGCCGAGCAATCCAAAAAGATCAGCAGACATGCGCGGTTTAATTATTCCGGTTACAATTATATTCGGGCCAAAGCATCGCGTTTCAGTAAAAAAATGGGTCGTTACCGGCGTGGTGCGGATCTAAAGCTATCCCCATCACCAACCAAGGAATGGCTACGGGTTAAAATGCCTTCGGGCAATCTGGCCTTTTTAAAGGGTAAGCTACCGGTTAAGAAAAAATCATAACTGTTTTTGTTGTTGCGTTTGGGCGATCTAAAGTACCTTTTTTGAGTCTGTCGTATGAGCCGTTTGGCAGCTGTGGTTTGAGGCTTGCTCCGAACAACGTACACCCCTATAGTGCGCGCCTGTTTTTCGGAGGTTATATTTAATGGCAACTATTATTCGTTTGAGCCGTGGTGGTCGCAAGAAGCGTCCTTTTTATTCTGTAGTGGTAATGGATGAACGTAAACGTCGTGATGGCGCATTCATTGAAAAGCTGGGTTATTATGATCCTTGCACCGAGCCAGAAGTAATTAAATTGGACTTGGATCGTGTGAAAGCATGGACTGACCAGGGCGCTAAAGTTTCTGATCGTGTGGCCAGTATTATGCGTAAGGCATCTGCTGAAGCTTAATTATCGCACTGCGCTAGTTGGGTCAGAGTAGGCTCATGGCTTGTGATTCATATTTACATATCGCTGATTTTGTTGGGGTACATGGCCTCAAGGGAACACTGATTGTTTATTCTCATACCCGGCCCGCGAATGCGGTTGCCGGGTATTCGTGTTGGCGGATCGGAAAAACTGCGGAATCTGCAACACCTTATCCGGTCAAACGGTGCTGGCAGCACGGCAAACGCATGTTGGTTGAACTCGAAGGTGTCAACGATTGCAACCGGGCAGAAACATTCAAGGGTCTGAAAATCTGGATTGCGACATCAGAAGTCGAAACTGATGACGATGAATACCTATGGGAAGAATTGATCGGTTGTAGGGTCTTGCGTCAGGATAATGATGCAGTACTCGGCACGGTTAGCGCTTTGGAAGAATATGGGGCGCAGGATAATCTGGTGGTGTGCAGTCCGGATGATGCAGAAATACAGGGTGAATGGTTGATCCCGTTTACCGAACAGACGGTGATCGGTGTTGATCTCGAAGAGGGGATTATTGTTGTCGATTTGCCGGATGGGATGGATGTATGTTTCACGCCCAAATTCTGACCTTATTTCCTGAGTTTTTTGATTCACCCTTATCCTGTTCCATTCCCAAACGCGCTATTGAAGCGGGTCTTGTTTGTGTAGATCCGATTCAGATTCGTGATTTTGCTACCGATAAACATCATAAGGTTGATGATTCGCCCTATGGTGGTGGCCCCGGCATGTTGATGAAGCCTGAACCTGTGGTAGCTGCGATTCGTGCCGCACGCACGCGGCAGCCGGATACGCATGTGATTATGCTCACCCCTTCCGGTACACGGTTCACTCAGGCCAAGGCGTTGGAGTTTACCGAGAAAGCGGGCGTTACACTGCTCTGTGGCCGTTATGAAGGCTTTGATGAACGCATCTGCGATTATGTTGATGAAGAAATATCGCTGGGTGATTATGTGATGTCCGGCGGTGAGCCTGCGGCGTTAAGTGTACTCGATGCTGTGATTCGTTTGTTGCCCGGTGTGCTTGGTAGTCCGGAATCGGCGGTGCTCGATTCGTTTACGGAAGATGGCATTCTTGATTGGCCGCATTATACCCGCCCTGTTGAATTTGAAGGCAAACAGGTGCCGGATGTATTACTCTCCGGCAATCATGCAAAAATCGATCAATGGCGTAAGCAACAAGCTTTATTACGCAGTCAACAACGCGATTGATGGCACTGCGTTTGCAGTGATTACACGCGCCCCAAACGCATCGCAAAATCTTCCTGGAAAACGGCATAGGGCAGGGCGGTTTCGTAATCGATGAGATCATGCTCGACCAATTGTTGCAGATGTTGATCAAAGCTTTGTGAGCCGTAGAGATGATGGCCTTCTTCCATGGCACGTGGAATATCGCTCCATTGCGTGGGATCGAGAATAAAATGACGGATGATGGCATTTTTGATCATGATTTCTTGTGCTACGATGCGTTTTTTGCCACTTTTCATCGGGATGAGCTTTTGTACCACAATGGCACGCAAGTTCTCGGATAAACGTTCGCGCAAGCCGGTTTGTTCATCCTGCCCAAAGGCTGCCATGATGCGCTGCATGGTGCCGACAGCAGTGGTGGCATGCACGGTGGCGATGACCAAGTGACCGGTTTCTGCAGCTTCCAGAGCCAATTGAATTTCTTCACGACCACGGACCTCACCGGCTACGATGATATCCGGTGTTTCGCGCAAGGCATCAATTAACCCTTGTTTGTAGCTGCACACATCGGTACCGATTTCGCGTTGGCTGACCGTGCCCTTATGTTGGGTGCAGTAGCGGAATTCGATGGGGTCTTCCAGTGTCACGGCATGCACAGGGCGCTGCTGGATGATATGATTTAAAAGGGCCGCCTGTGAGGTGCTCTTACCCGAACCTGCTGCACCGGCGAAGAGAATAATACCATTGCGGTAATGGCTGATGTCATCAAAAATAGCGGGTAAACGCAGTTGTTCAAAGTCTGGAATGGTCTGAGGAATCAGGCGGGCCACAATGCCGAAGTTGGTGTTGGTGCGCAGGACATGAATGCGAAAATGACAGGCATTTTGCAAGCTATAGTGAAAATCCAGATGATTGATTGTTTCGATGACTGATTCAGCGACATGGTGGCGCGATAAATGCTGGACCATGGCAATGCTTTGCTCGCGAGTTGGCGGACTCACTTTCGATTGTGGAATGGTCACGATATCACCACCGATACGCATGCGAATACGATCTCCGGTGCGTACAATTAAATCCGAAGCTCCATGTTTGTTGGCCAGTAATAATAAATCATCAATGAGGGATCGTGACTGTGGCATGTTGTTTAACCTTTAAGGGCCTTAAATTTTTAAATCAACGGCATCAATGGAGCCTGAAAGTCGTCCCATATCGCTGATATCGCCACCGGAATCTTTGAGGTTCACCATCTTGATTTGTAAACGCAGATTATTGACGGAATCAGCATGGCGTAGTGCTTCATCTTCGGTGATCACACCTTGCATCCATAGCTCTTGCAAGGCCTGGTCAAAGGTTTGCATGCCATAGGTTTTACCGCTGGCCATGCTTTCCTTGATCTCTGTAATGGCCCATTTTCCGATCAAATCAGCAATGCGCGGTGTGTTGATGAGAATTTCAATGGCAGGGATACGCTTTTCATCCGGTGTTTTGACCAGGCGTTGTGATAAGAGTGCTTTTAAATTCATGGCCAGATTCAGGCTGACTTGCGGGTGCATTTCTTCGGGAAAGAAGTTGATGATTCGCTCTAAGGCTTGATTGGCATTGTTGGCATGCAGTGTGGCCAGACACAAATGCCCTGTTTCAGCAAACTCCAAGGCATGTTCCATGGTTTCACGGTCACGGATTTCGCCAATTAAAATCACATCGGGGGCTTGCCGCAGGGTGTTTTTTAAAGCCGTCTGATATTCCAAGGTGTCGGTGCCGACTTCGCGTTGGGTGATCACGCATTTTTTGTGGGCATGGATAAATTCAATGGGATCTTCAATCGAAATAATATGACCGGCCTGATTACTGTTGCGCCAATCAATCATGGCCGCTAATGAGGTGGATTTACCGCTACCGGTCGCGCCGACCATTAGCACCAAGCCGCGTGTTTGCATGGATATGTCCTGAAATATCTCTGGCAAACCCAGCCCTTCGAGCGTCGGTATTTCCAGATTTACTTTACGAATAACCATGCCGATATGACCGCGCTGGCGGAACACATTGACACGAAAACGTCCAACCCCATCGAAGGATAGAGCCATATTCATTTCGTAATCGCTTGCAAATGCAGCTTTTTGGCGTTCATTCATGGTCGAGTTGGCTAGCCGTTCGCATTGTGCAGCTGTTAAGGCCGGTTGCTTTAACGTGCGCACCTGACCATTGATGCGATAGGACGGTGGCATACCGACGGTGATGTATAGGTCGGATGCATCTTGTTTGTTCATGACAGACAAGAGCTGCTTAATGGATTGATGCTGAGTTTCAGTGTCTTTCATGTATTGCTCCAGCGCGTTGTTTCAACGAATGCCAAGATTAAAATGGATCATGCAAGGTATGGCCAGTGTTTAAACGACACCACCACCAAATAATTGTTTGTTACTGGCTTTTTCCATGGCCGCCTGGGCGGTGATTTTGCGGGATTTTACCAGCAGTTGCAGATGCGAATCCAGCGTTTGCATGCCATCACGGGCCGAAGTTTGCATGACCGATACCATTTGGGCGATTTTATTTTCACGAATCAGGTTGCGTACCGCGGGTGAACCGAGCATGATTTCATGAGCTGCAACACGCCCTTGTCCGTCGGCTGTTTTGATCAGAGTTTGTGAAATGACTGCGCGGATGGATTCCGAAAGCATCGAGCGCACCATTTCTTTTTCAGCCGCGGGAAACACATCAACCACTCGGTCGATTGTTTTAGGGGCGGAAGAGGTGTGCAGGGTAGCGAATACCATGTGGCCTGTTTCAGCCGCCGTGAGAGCCAGACGAATGGTTTCCAGATCGCGTAATTCCCCGACTAAAATGACATCCGGGTCTTCGCGCAAAGCGCTTTTTAGGGCATTGGCAAAGGAATGGGTATGCGGGCCGAGTTCACGTTGGGAGATCAAACTTTTTTTGGAGTGGTGAACAAATTCGATGGGGTCTTCGATAGTCAGAATATGGCCGCGCTCGGTTTCATTGCGATGATCAACCATGGCTGCCAGCGTGGTTGATTTACCTGATCCCGTAGGGCCTGTAACCAGACAAATGCCGCGCGGCATCATGGCAATATCACGGAATATTTGCGGGCAATTCAATTGATCCAGAGTTAACACTTCATTTGGAATGACACGGAAGACAGCCCCCATGCCACGATGTTGCTCAAATAAATTCACACGAAAACGGGCGATATCTCCGAGTGAAAATGAAAAATCGATTTCCATGTGTTCTTCGAAGGTTTTGCGTTGGCCGTCGTTCATGATGTCATACACCATGGCTTGAATCTCACGCCGATCAATTTCCGGCATTTTGATGCGTGTCATATCGCCATTGATACGGATCATCGGTGGTTCACCGGCGGATAAATGCAAATCCGAGGCTTTGTTTTTAACGGTGAAGGCAAGTAATTCGGATACTTCCATAGTGGCTCCAATGCGTTTGTGATGATTTGTATTCAATAAGTAATCTATATAAGCCCAGCCTAAAAGAGCAGCATCGCAGTCGCAAGTTTGGAGCTGTGTTTAACATATCATCACAATCCAAGACGGTGTTGCAGGGAGATAAGCAGATGGTATCGAATTGTTTGGAAACACAGAATGAGCGTTTGTTAAAGGCTTTGGAAATCAGTCACCTTATTGCAGGGGAACTTAAATTACCACAGTTACTCAAGCAGATTATGAAACATACCCGCGCGATCATGGATGCTGAGGCCTGTTCGTTATTTCTGCTCGATGAAAAGAACAATGAATTGGTATTTAATGTGTGTTCGGGAGAAAAAGAGGCACAGCTCAAAGAAATCTGTCGTTTGCCAATGGGTGAAGGGATTGCTGGCTGGTGTGCACAGCGCGGTGAAACCGTGCGTGTTGATGATGTTTATGCCGATGCACATTTTGAGAAAGCATTTGATCGCCAAACGCACTTTGTTACACGCAATATGATTTCTATCCCTTTATTTGTGCATCATAAACTGATCGCTGTATGTCAGGTGATTAATTGCCAACATGGCCTTTTTTCCACGGCTGATCAGCAATTACTCGAAGCGATGGTGCCGATGATGGCTATTGCTATTGATAATGCCCGAGCTCACCAGCAGTTGCTTGAAGCGGAGATTTTTCAGCATGATATGGTCTTGGCGAAATCGATTCAGGATTCATTTTTGCCCGATGTGTTACCTCATGTCGCAGGTTTTCAATCATGCTTTTATATGAGCAGTGCCTTTGATGTGGGTGGTGATTTTTACGATGCGATCCCAATGGCGGATGGCCGCATGGCGTATGTGGTGGGGGATATATCGGGTAAAGGCGTTTCTGCTGCCATGTTAATGTCCAGCGTGTTGAGTGATCTGCGACTGGAACTATCGTTTGGCGGTAGTGCCAGTGAGATTCTCAACCGCTTTAATGTAGCGCTGTGTAAGAAGGTACAGAAAGGCATGTTTGTGAGTATGATTCTAATGATTTTGCATCCGCAAACGCGGCATCTGGAAGTTGCCAATGCAGGGCATTTACCCCCCATTCATTTGCATCAGGGACGAGTTTGGCAGCACAGTGAAGCCTCAGGCCCTCCGGCGGGAATCCTTTCGATGATTCAATATGATAATCAAACAGTCACGTTGGCTGAAGGTGAAATGCTGTTGCTGTACACCGATGGGATCCCTGATGCACGTGATGTGAACGATGAGATGGTTGGCATAGAACGCGTGCTGGTATGGCTCGATGATGCACCCGCTGATGCAACCGGCTGTATCGCTTATCTCAAAGAGAAAATCGATGGTTTTACCGCCGATGCAACACAAAGTGATGATTTGACCATGTTGGTGTTGCAGGCTGATTAAGTGGGTCAAACCGATCAAACCGATCAGCCCTAAGGCTGATCCGCTTTAGATAACTTTGGAAAAGCTACTGCCCTCTTTTTTCTTTTGCAGGTATTCATCAAACACCATGGCGATATTGCGAATCAGCAGGCGGCCAGCAGGTAAAACAGTTAAGCCATCATCCCGCAGTTCGATCAGTTGATCATCGGACATTTCCTGCAAATCAGCCAGGCCATCAGCAAAATGCTGTTTGAAATCAATGTTGAATTCGGTTTCAAAGCTCGGGTAATTCAATGCAAAATCACACATCAGACGCATGATGACCTGACGACGCAGATGATCTTCATCGGATAAGATATAGCCTCGGAATACTGGAAATTCATTTTGATCTACAGATGCGCTGTATTGATCCATTTCTTTTTCATTCTGGAAGAAACCGCCACCGATATAACCGATCGATGTAATGCCTAAACCAATCAAATCGCATTCAGCCTGGGTGCTATAGCCTTGAAAGTTGCGGTACAATTTGCCTTCGCGCTGGGCAATAGTCAGTTCATCGTTGGGCTTGGCAAAATGATCCATGCCAATGAAGACATAACCGGCATCGAGCAGGGTGTTGATGCTGTGTTCCAGAATATTTAATTTTTGCTGTGGACTTGGAATGGCTGTTTCATCAATGCGGCGTTGTGGCATGAACATTTTGGGTAAATGCGCATAGTTGAACAGGGCGATTCGATCCGGACTAAACTCGATAATGGTTTTTAGGGTCGCATCAAAGGTTTCCACTGTCTGATGGGGCAGGCCATACATCAAATCGATATTCATCGATTCAAAGCCGTGTTTACGGGCTTCATTCAATACACGCAGCGTTTCTTCTTTGCTTTGAATGCGGTTGACAGCCTTTTGCACAATGGGGTCAAAATCCTGCACGCCCATACTCATGCGATTTAAACCAATTTCCTCTAGGACTGCTACGGTGTTTTCATCACATTCACGCGGATCAATTTCAATACTGAATTCACCATCATCTTTGGCGACAAACTGAAAGCGGGAACGCAGCTTGGCCATGATGCTGCGCATCTGATCGTCGTTCATGAATGTAGGTGTGCCGCCACCAAAGTGCAGTTGCGTGACAGGGCGTTGGCAATCATTGCCGTTATCATCTTTCAGGCTATCGGCTACGCGGTCGATTTCTTTGAGCAGCAGTTCCAGATAAGGCTCGGCACGATGATATTGTTTGGTGACAATCTTGTTGC
>CAZKHV010000035.1:0-9505 GCA_964552605.1 uncultured Zetaproteobacteria bacterium
CGGCCAACAATGCACCCATATCGAGAGAATAAATCACCGCATTCTGAATGACATCCGGTGCATCATTATCTTCGATGCGTAAGGCTAAACCTTCGGCAATGGCGGTTTTACCGACACCTGCTTCACCCACCAGCAAGGGATTATTCTTACGCCGGCGACAGAGAATCTGGGTACAACGCCCCAGCTCATCAGCACGACCAATCAATGGATCGATTTTACCATCACGCGCCCGCTGACTGAGATTAATGCAATAGCGCTGCAATGGAGATTTGTTTTCATCCGGCTTGTCCGATTCAATAGCTGGCCGTTCGATGTTGGCATCATGTTGCGCGATGTCATTACTCACGGCGCCATGCGCCATAAAGCTGACAATATCCAATCGGTTGATGCCCATACGATTGAGAAAATGCACGGCATGGGATTCTTTTTCCGAGCAAATCGCCACTAGGACATGGGCACCGGTTACTTCGCGTTTGCCCGATGCCTGCACATGCATGACGGCGCGCTGAATCACCCGCTGCAGACCAATACTGGCTGTCGTTTCACCGTTATCTTCCGGCAAGATGGCAATATTATCATGAATAAAAGTACTGAGTTCATGACGCAGCGCCTCAATATCAGCACGGCAGCCCAACAGCACACCGAGTGCATTGGGATTGTCCAACAGGCCAAGCAATAAATGTTCGACCGTAACAAATTCATTGCGGCAAACATGTGCATTACGAAATGTATCATTCAATGTTTCTTCAAGTTCTTCACTTAAAATACCCATTCTATTTCTCCTCAGCAGTGCGTGAACATCTCAAATTATTTGTGTTTTACGTCTATCTCGTTTCTATTCTTGCATATTTATTCGCAATATTGATGCCAACCTTGACTCAAATGAACGGCAGCGGCTTATTAATCAGTCGTCACCATCAAGCTCGATCATACAACGCAAGGGGTGACCGCTGGTACGACTGGCTGTTTCAACTTGCTGCACTTTGGTTTCAGCAAGATCATGTGTGAATACGCCGCATCGGGCACTGCCCTCATTGTGAATTTGCAGCATCAAACGATTGGCACTATTTTCCGATTTATGGAAAAAACGTATCAACACATCGATCACAAACTCCATAGGTGTAAAGTCATCATTAAGCATGACCACACGATACATAGGGGGTCTTTGCAGTTGAGGTTGATCAATTTCTGTCGCAGCCTTGCGTACGATTTCAGGCATATCAATTTGGCTCATGCGCTAAAGCTAGCAGCAAGATGATCAAGTACAAATGAGTCAAACATTAAATTGGAGGCACACATGGCAGAATTAAAATGTATCTTATGGGATGTCGATGGCACCTTGGCTGACACCGAACGCGATGGGCATCGGGTTGCCTTTAATATGGCCTTTGATGAAGCTGGTATTGATCGTCAGTGGGATGTTGCCACCTATGGTGAATTGCTAGCGGTAACTGGCGGCAAAGAGCGTATGCGATTTGATATTGATCGCGGTGGCATGGCCGATATGCCATTTGAAAAAATAGCGGCCCTGCATGCGCGCAAAACTATTCATTACCAAAGTCTGATCGCCGAAGGACGCATTCCCCTGCGCCCCGGAGTGCGTCGGTTGCTTGAAGAAGCCTATCAAGCTGGCATTACGTTGGGGGTTTCCACCACCACGACCCCTGCCGCACTCGATGCGTTGATTGAGCACTCACTTGGTAACGAATGGTTTGATCGCTTTGCTGTGCTCGCTGCCGGTGACATTGTGCCTGCCAAAAAGCCAGCTCCTGATATTTATAACTATGCTATCGAGCAACTGGGTGTATCTGCGAGTGAAACGATTGCCTTGGAAGATTCCAGCAATGGCTGGAGATCTGTGCGTGATGCCAATATGAAATGTGTGGTGACAATCAATGATTATACCGCCGCACATGATTTTACGGGAGCCGATCTCGTGGTAGCGGAACTGGGTGAACCGGATGCTGATGCGATTAAAATCCTTCAGAATCCCAATAATCTCGATATTCACCATGTCGAACTGAAACATCTACAGGCCATCATGCATGGCTGAACACGGCTCGAATAGCATCAGCCTGTTCGACACCCATTGCCATGTGAATTTCCCGCACTATAGCGATGATCGGGATGCCATGTTTGATCGCATGGCCGAAGCTGGTGTTGATCGCTGCGTTGTTGTTGCCGTTGACCTGGAGCATGTGTCTGAATTAAGAGCCATGGCCGAGTCGCGCAGCAATGTCTGGTTCAGTGCCGGAGTACACCCCAATCACGAGATTGATGCAGAGCCTACTCTGGATGAGTTATTGAATTTAGCCGATCATCCGCGTTGTGTCGCAATTGGTGAGAGCGGCATGGACTTTTTCCGCAATACTGTCTGCAAGGAGATTCAGGAATCCCGCTTTCGCACTCACTTGCAAGCAGCCAAGGCCTGCAATAAACCCATCATCGTGCACAATCGCAATGCCGATGAAGCATCTATCCGTATTTTGAACGATGAAGGTGTAGAAACATGTGGCGGCATTATGCACTGCTTTTCCTCCGACTGGGCGACGGCCAAACAAGCCATTGATCTCGGTATGTCGATCTCGTTTTCCGGCAATGTGACTTTCAAAGCCAATCATGATTTACGCGCTGTTGCAGCTCAGGTACCCGATGATTTGTTATTGATTGAAACCGATTCCCCTTACCTCACCCCCGTCCCCTATCGCGGCAAACGCAACGAACCAACTTATGTGCGCCACATTGCCGAATGCATTGCCGAAGTTCGCGGTGTAAGCCTGGAAACACTGGCGGCTCAAAGCACAGCAAACGCCATCAAACGATTTCGATTAAATGAAGTACCTGCTAAAGTCATGCACGGTTAAACGCCTAGATAAAAACGACTCAATCGTGCAATATATCCCTTAAAGCTGTCATTAGTTCATTTTTTTCGCCTTTAAGATCGGCTTTTGCAAAATAGGCGTTGGCTCCGGCATCAAGGGCGCGCTGTCGCTCCGATTCGATATTGCGTGTGGCAACAATAATGATCGGGAGTGATGTGTTATGCAATTTCTGACGTAATTGCTGAATTAATGCGATGCCATCGACATCCGGCATTTCCAGATCGGTGACCATCAAGTCGTAATGATTTAAAGTTATTTTTTCCAGAGCATCATTGCCACCAATGGCGGCATCAACATCAAAGCCCATGTGCTCAAACATCTTCTTCTCAATATTCAGTGCGATCGTAGAATCATCAACCAATAGCATATGCTGATGAAACAATGGTGGCTGAGCGGAGCTGCTATCGGGCGTTTGAGCCACTTCGCCATCAGGGGCTGTGCGCCACATTTCTTTTAAACCATTGGGCTCCAGCAGTAACTGGACACTACCATCATCAACAATGCTGCAGCCCATCAAACCAATGGGGTGATAGTGTTTGAGGTAAGGATCCAGTTCACGCACCATCACTTCAGTTTTTGCCAATACCTCATCAACCAGCATGGCTAAAAAGCCCTCCAGATGTTCAACCACCAGTATCTTGCTATGTTCAGACTTATCATCCGGCTTTGTCCCACCCAAAACATCATGCAAATCAATGATTGGAACACGATGGCCTTGATAATGAATGTAGCCTTTTCGAAAAGGCCCTGATGCGGTTTTGATCTGCTGCTGATCCAATGGCATGACCTGTGCAATCAGATTGCCCAGCATACCAAAACGTTGTTTGCCAATGCGGAAAAATTGAGCTTGCTGTACGGTCAAACTGACAGGAAAAATCATACTGAAACGAGTCCCCTGCCCCAGCTCACTATGAATATGGATACTGCCGGTTAATTCACGCATCACATCCAACACCACAGACATACCCATGCCGCGCCCAGCCAATGCAGTCACTTCCTGCTGAGTGGAGAAACCGGGATGGAAAATAAGCTCCAGAATCTCTGAATGATCCATATCTTCAGCTTCCGACGCACTGACAATGCCATCCGAAATAGCTTTAATACGGATTTCATCGACATCCATGCCCTTGCCATCATCGCTGATATCGAGATGAATAAGGTTACCCTTTTGGCTGGCGCAAATGGTGATTTGACCTTCGGCAGGCTTGCCACATGCTACACGCTGCTTGGGCTTTTCAATGCCGTGAGCGACGGCATTATTGATCAAGTGCATCAAGGGCTCCGTAAGCGCTTCGGCAGCGACCTGATCCATCTCTACCGCATCACCAGCCACCAACAGTTGCACCTTTTTGCCACTGCGTTTGGACACATCGCGCACTGCACGCGGAAACATTGAAAAAACAGTGTTTAATGGTTTTAACATCAACTGTAGCACTTGGTCACGCACACCATCCAGCATCACCGATGAGCGTTGTTGCTGCTGACGTAAAGCATTACTGCATTGCTGAATCTGACGTAAATGCAAATCCATCACATCATGCAATGTACTCCGGCTGGTTGCTTTGAGATCAGGGTCCGACAACAGCTTTTCTTTTAATAATCGAAAGTCACGTACCACCGATTGCAAGTGCTGCTCTGGCGCATCGTCGCGAAAACGCAACGAAGCCAGCTCTACAATTTGATTCGAAAGATTGCTTAAGCGACTGCGATCCACACGCAGAAAGTTACCCGAACGTGTTTGGATCGTCTTATCGATGCCCTCCAATTCAACAATATCCGGCCTGAAATCAATCGGCTCGACAGGCTGGCTCAATGTGGGTTCCATTGTCTTCGATGATGCCTTGCTGCTAGATACTGTGGCTGGATGCTGTTGCAAGGATGTTTCAAAGCTACCCATCACGGCAGCGATAAGGTTTTTTGCTACCCTGCTTTTCTTTTTGCGCCGCACCGGCTTGGCGGGTGTCTCAATAAACCCTTCACTTGGCGATTTATCATCGTTTGGAAGATCTTTTTTGATGGCCTCGCTTTGAGCCAACAAGTTTTTTTTCAGCTCTTCGAACTGCACTTGCTTCAAGGCTACATCCAAACGCATCTTCGCATCACAATGACTTAAACGTGACTCCAAAACATCATGCAAATCAAACAAAAATTGAATCATCGGCAAAACATCGTGATCGCCTGCAAGCACGGCATAGTCCATGGCATCTTCGAACACATGGCATAGCTCACTGATATCCTGAATGCCTAACATTTGGGCTGAGCCTTTAATGGTATGTATATCCCGGCGCAATTGTATCAAGCCGGCCTCATCGAGTTCGGTAGCCTCAAGCAATACCAATTTCTGATTAATCGATTGCAGCCGGGTACTGGCTTCATCAAAAAACTCTGCCAAAAACATAGTCATATCAAATTGGGACATATAATCAAATAACGCCGGACTTATGTCATATGTTGCAGGCTTTCGGATGCTTCGTTAAGACGATCCGATGCATCTTTATAAGCCTGCAGCTTGTTGTCAGAACTGTGTAGTAATTCAGAAATATGCCGCAACACCATCAGTATTTTTTGATTGCGGACGTTTTGTTGTTCGATGACCTGCACAATCACCATCGCCGACTGGCCGTTGTTATCGGAAAGCTTTTCAATTCGATGCAATAGATCCGAAGTGTTCTGAAACTCATTCTCGATTGTTGCAATAGCATCGCGATTGCTTGCACTTGTTTTAGCCAGTTCGTCTGACGTCTGCATGATCGCCTCTATAGCGCTGCGAATTTCATCCGTATAAACACCAATTTGATCGGCCAGCTGCTGTACCTCATGGCTGATCGATGAACCGCCATCAATAGATGCATTCAAAGCCAACAGGTTTGCTTCACCAGCCACATTTTGGATTTGTTTCAAGACATGCAATATTTGTTCTGTTTTCGTATTGTTTTGGCCTGCTTTATCAACCAGAGAGACGATACTATCGCGGGTGTTATGAATCGAATGCAGAATATTTTCTACATCACTGCCACCTCCCTTTGCAAACGATGAAATCACCGTAGCATTTTTCTCTAGCTTACGGGTTGCCAATGGTATTTTGCTGCCCGATACCGCAACCAGCTCTAGCCCTTTGATCACTTTATCCATAAACCGAGTCTGTTGCTCGGTCATGCTGGCCTGTATTTTATTCACTTCAACAATGTCACCGGCACGCTCCACTACATGACTGGAAGCTTTTGAAACCGTATGGGCGTGCAATAACAGACGGCGATTAAGAAACTCAAGTAAGAGTACAATCAACACAATAAAGCCCAACAGACTATAGAGCTGCATAGTTGCTTGTGCTGCGCGCTGTTCAATCTGTTGTTTCAGTTGATCATCCATGCCTTGCACAATCGTAGTCAATTTCACCTGTGCTGATAATACGAGGTTTTGTGCGATTACTGCGACTTGTACGGCCTGACCGGATGAGATTTTTCCATCGGCCACATCATTTGCAATCGTCTGCACTTCAGCCATCAAGCGATTGATCTGATCCAGCGCTTTCATATCGTTGGGCGTGAGATAAGCAATCGATTGAACCTCGGTATAACGTGTCGAAAACACTTCAATCGCCTTGCGTATTTTGGCAAAATTCTTGTTATTTGCTGTCATGGTAAAATCATTGATTGGCACCATCACATCTGACATCGATGCTTTCAATTGGCCGACTCGGAATTGATCACCATACACATCCACCAACTGATTCATGCTGGCGCTATCACGCAGCGATGCAACAAATATAATGGCGATTAAAACCACAAAGAGCAGCAGCGATAACATGAAATTCCGTTTGGCTAATCGTTTGAGTGAGGTTTTTGCACTCGCCCCCGATGTTGATAGCGATTCTGATTTTGCGTTGCTGCTCATTCTATCTGCCCCTGATGCAATAGCTTGTCGCATTGCAAAAAATCATAAGTGACACCTTCGATTGCAATAGGCTGGATACTGTCACCCTTCTCTTCCAGCTTGGCAAGCACACTGGCTTCAACCTTTTGCACCTTATAAACCGTATCCACCCATATCCCGACGTGCATTTCAGCATGTCGCAAGAGTAGAAAGCGCGTGTTTGCGGTGGCCTGTTCATCACAATGTGGCAGCGATGTAACACCGCCTGCATCAATGATACAGACAATTTGCCCATGCACATTTGCCAAGCCTTTTAAATGCGCCGGTCCCATGGGGACAGCGCTTAATGCTTTGGCACGCAACACTTTTTTGATTTCGGATAAACGCACAATAACGTGCTGGCCACCGATGCCGACATGCAATAAATCCACTGTTGGTGCAAGCTCATGATCCGATGACTGATGATGCTGAGCAGCCATCAATGCCGTCCACTGCTGCGCGCAATAATATGTTTATATAAATTCAGTGTCTTTTTCACGCGAGCTTGCAATTTTAATGGTTCAACCGGCTTGCCGATATAATCATCTGCTCCGGATGTGAAACCCTGCACTTCATCATCTTCATTCTTGCGAGCCGTGAGCATAATAATCGGCACATCATTAAAACGATCCTGTTCACGCATGCGCCGGAGTAGCTCAAGCCCTGTCATATTCGGCATTTCGTAATCGGTCAAAACCAAGTTCGGTTTGAAACGTTGCAACATATTCCAAGCTTGAAGACCGTCTTCGGCCTGTAATATTTTATAACCATCCGCATCCAGCACAAATTCAACCAGATTACGCACGCTGCTGGAATCATCAACCACAAGAATGGTCTGCTGCTCTGTACTCACCATCTGCCTGGCATTGGCCTTATCACGGCGACGTTGTACCTCACCAAAACTCATCAGCTGTTGATCATCATCCAAATGTTCACTTAGTTTGAAACCTTCGGGTAAAACAGATGAACGCAACACCTCCTGCAAACTGGTTTGCCCGGCCAAGGCCTTGGATAAACCATCTTCGAACAAGGTCAGCATGCCATCTTCTCTGGCGGCCTGCATCAGTTCACGATCAGCAGCGCCACGCGCAATTAAGGTACGCATGCGATCATTGATATACAGCACTTCATGAATGCCAAGGCGACCTTTATAGCCGATGTTCATGCATTCCTTGCAACCTACCTTGTCGTAAAACAAAATATCTGCCGGTATATCGAAACGCTCAATGAGATCGTGATCCGGTTTTGTTTGTTTAAGGCATTTCGGACACAAGCGACGCACCAGCCGTTGTGCTACGACCAGATTAAGTGACGAAGCCAACATCGATGGCTCAATCGACATATCCAGCAAGCGTGTGATGGTCGAAGGTGCATCGTTGGTATGTAGAGTTGAAAGCACCAAATGCCCGGTCTGGGCTGCATGCAGGGCAATTTCAGCAGTTTCTTCATCACGGATTTCGCCGACCATCACAACATCGGGATCTTGGCGTAAAATAGAACGCAGCACAGTAGCGAAAGTCATGCCGGTTTTGGGGTTTACCTGTACTTGATTAATGCCTTCAATTTGAAACTCCACCGGATCTTCGATGGTAATTAAATTCATTTCTTCATTTTTAATATGGTGCAGGAAGGAATATAAAGTCGTCGTTTTACCACTGCCGGTAGGACCTGTCACCAGCACTGCTCCCGTCGGTTGACCGATACATTCACGAATACGTTTGTAGGCTAGCTCTTCAAAACAAAGCACATCCAGATTCAAGGCTAAACCGCCTTTATCCAGAATACGCATTACAATTTTTTCACCATGCAAGGCGGGCAAGGTGGAAATGCGCATATCATAACTCTTGCCCCAGAGCTTGACGCGGGCGCGGCCATCTTGCGGTGTGCGCGAATTTGAAATATCCAGTTTGGACATAATCTTGATTCTGGATGCAACCAGCGGATGAGCCTTAGAAGGAAAACGAATCATCGGACGCAAACGACCATCAACACGCAAGCGCACTACACTCTGCCGTTCACCCGGCTCAATATGAATATCCGATGAACCGATTTTCATGGCCTGAATAATGACCCCGTTAACCAGCTTGATAATCGGTGAATCTTCCGCGCCACGTTTTAATTCATCCAAACTCGATGATTCCTGTGTCGCAACCATCTCCTGCGTTAAAGCATGTTCATCATCCAAGTCATCGACCACAGTATCAAAGTCGGAATGGTTATGTTGATACAGCTCTCGAATTTTCGATTGAATATGATCCGGACGTGTAAACTTTGCCACAATGCGTTTGCCCAGCTTAAAGGCCAGTGCATCGAGCATATTAATGTCCAGTGGATTTGCTGTGGCAATAACAATATCCGTTTCATTTTGACCAATGGGAATAAACTGATATTTTTTACATAGTTTTTCCGAGCAGGTTTGCAGCAAGACATCATCAAATTTACAACTGCGCAAATCAACATAAGGGCTTTTGAACATTTGTGCCAGCGTATTGAGGAATACGCTGTTATCCACACTATCCAACTCAAGCAGTGCAGTAATAAGATCCTTTTTATCATATTTAGCAACAGCTTCAGCTTCACTTAACTGAGCTTCAGTCAGCACACCGAGTTGAATCAATTGCAATTGGTACTTTAACTGCATGTCGCCTTATACGTGTTCATTTGAGTTTTCACGTTCCCCATGTTTAGGATTTATCATTCTAATAACGTTT
>CAZKHV010000036.1:0-9377 GCA_964552605.1 uncultured Zetaproteobacteria bacterium
GACCCGTCCGGCAGAGTGGGTAAGGTTTCACCTTCGGCAACGGCTAAGTGCATCACCTTCTGCTGCTCATCAATGGCTTGCCATTGATGGCCATCGAAATGGATGCTGAGTGCTTGTTTCAAGGCGCTAGTCATGGGGCTGGATCGTTTCCTGTTGGGCGCGGCGTAGTATTCTGAGCGTGGCGTTCGGAGCGCGTTAACGAGAGCATGGTTATTTTGTTGGCTTGGCGCTGCATCATAAATGTCTCCCTTAAAATTGCCCGACCAAAGCTGGCCTGTGTTCGCACCATAAAGACATCACTGCTAACGCTCAAGTAAGCTTGTTTTATTTTCGCAGCCCATGCTTTGTCTTGCAGCGCCTGCTGGAGATTTTCAAAGGGGCGCTCGTTGATCAAGAGTTCAGCATCCGCCATGCTCATCTCGGCTATGAGTGCCATCAAAACCTGTTTCGATGTGGTGTTGATATTGATGCTGCTGATACCGTTGGCAGGCACATCGCGTACAGTCGCGAACGAGCTCAGTCGTGCGATTTTTTGCATATTAAAACCGCGCACCAATAATAATTCATTCCAGCTATCGAGACGTGCATTTTTGATGTGGTAATCCCGATTCGTATAACTGCTGTCTTCTGCGCCGCCACTACCATGTGTTTGATTGTCAGTGTCCATCCAGTCAATCAAGGCATCGACCAGAGATTCATCGAGTTCCAGCAAGGTGAATAACGATTTGATGTGTTTTTCAAACACAGCATTGGCTTTGCCATTGTTATCGACCAAGTCATTGAGATTTAAAAAACGATTGCTATCGATGATTGAAGCTTGCACCAAACCATCGTCGATAGGGAAGGGGGGAGCCTGCTGCGCCCAGACTTCATCCAGATCGTCGTTTTGTGAATCGCTACTATCCTGTTTTAATACGTTGGCCGCTAAAATCATGGCCGATTGACTGGCTTGCTCGGCACGCAAGGCGTTATCGCTGTTTTCAGCCCTACGCAGGGCGATGTTATCCGCATAGAGCGCATCAATAGCCCAGGTGCTGATCAGAGCGACGAGCCCGAGCACAATGATCAGAGCAGCACCGCGCTGCTGTGGAGGGCGCATGATTATCATAATACAGATCCGGGGAAAACAGCCATCAGCCATTGACGTTGGCTGGCAACAGAACCGCTATCATCGACCTGCAAATGAACGTCGAGGGCTTTTGGCCAGCGGAATGAGCGGGCATCGAAATTCCAGTCCTGTCGCCGATTGCCATCGCGATCCCATACTTCCACGACCCAGGAATATACTTTTCCAAAATCCCAGCGCATGGGTTCCGTATTGTTGCGAGCTAACAGCAAACGTGATTCACGAATCAGATGATTATTATTTTCATCGATAAAATAATGCACTTGAGAAATGCTTTGTGTGCCCGGTAGCTGTACCAATAACCACAATTGATCGAGTTCCACGTCGCCACGATTATCGTTTTGAATACGGATTGGGACGATTTTAGTTGCAGTTGATGCATTGGCCGACTGTATTGGCTTGTTATGCGGTGCCGCACTTAAATAG
This sequence comes from uncultured Zetaproteobacteria bacterium, assembly GCA_964552605.1. Classification (GTDB taxonomy): domain Bacteria; phylum Pseudomonadota; class Zetaproteobacteria; order Mariprofundales; family Mariprofundaceae; genus Mariprofundus. Next base: position 1,553 of record CAZKHV010000036.1, read on the forward strand.
CGCATGTCCTGACGCAGTGTTTTGCCCACCCAACCGGATTTCTCCTGCTCTACGCGCACCTTGTTGAGTATGTCAAAGCCGTTGCCAGCTATATCCAGTGTGCTGTAGGAGAGCACTGAAATCAGTGCAAAAACGGTGAGTGCCATCAGCACTTCAATCAGGGTGAAGCCCTGTTCGGGGGTCTGTGTTGGGCGTGATTGCTGTAGAGCTGTCATGGTGTGATATTGCGGTAGAGGAATAGTGCGACATCGGGTTCACCGGGAGCCTGAACACTGACATTCAAACGCACAAAACCATCCATCATTGTTTTTTCACTCCAGCTGCGCCATTGCAGTTGAATATCTGCGACTTCAATGCTGCCATGTTGTTCATCGAGACTGGGAGGGCGGAGGGATAATTCGGTTAATTTGTTTTCTGCCTGTTCCATGGCCAGATCGTGCATGGATAAACTGTGTTGAATATCCGCCGATGTGCCGAGGCTGCTCATCAAGACCACCAAGGCCGTGGCAGCAATCATTAAGGCAACCAGGGCTTCGATCAGTGTGAAGCCACCTTGCTGTTTCTGCTCACCCTGTTGCTGTTTCATGGGCTATCCTTGATGACTTGAATGCCACCGGGGCCAGATCGGACTTGAATATGGAGCGCCTGCTGGTCGGATGTGCGCAGCAGGGTGATGTCGGCAATTTGACGAATGCCTTCGGCAGGGATGAGTAAATATGCTAGGATATCTTCGGAATCATCCGAAGCTGTTTTTTCGGACAATGGCAGTTGCGGCCGGATGCGTTCGATTCGGATGCCTTCTGCTAAGGTGTGTTTTTGATAGGGCGTTTGACGAAACGCGACCCATTCAGCTTTGGCGTTGCTCGATTGAAAGGCATAACTATGAGCACGAAATACCATGCGTAAGCTTTGGCTGGATAATGTCGCCTCATCTTGAGCCAAGCGTAATGTCTGCACCAAGCGTTTGCCCTCATCATCGAGTGATGCGGATAGAGAGGAAAAAAAGGATGGGGCAACCATCATCGTCGTTACCGATAAGATGACAATGACGATTAGAATTTCCAGCAGAGTGAAACCGGAGTTCTGTTTTGTGTCTCCAGAACTATTTAGTCTGAGTCTGCGTTTGAATCCGAATCCGAATTTCAATTTGAGATTGCACATGCAAGGCCGCGTGCAGGGTAATTATTGCCAGTTGCCGATATCGGCATCCATACCGCTGCCACCGGCCTGACCATCGATACCATAGGACAGGATATCAAAATCGCCATGCACACCCGGTGACAAATAAACATAGTTATTGCCCCACGGATCTTTTGGAATGGCATCGAGATAACGTTTGCCATTTTTACCTGCGCTGGCCAGCACTTGCAGGCCTTGACCGGAGTTTGGATATTTACCATGTTGCAGGCGGTAGAGTTTTAAGGCTTGGCCGATGTTTTTCATTTGCACTTTGGTAGCTTCAACCTTTGCTTCATCAGCCCGTTCCAGAAAGCGCGGCGCGACTAGTGCTGCCAGTACGCCGATGATCACCAGCACCACCATGATTTCCAATAGTGTGAAACCACCCTGATCAGGCTTTGAGTGGGCTTGTTTTAAGAGCGGTCGGGTTGAGATAGTTGCTTGTGAATCGATCATGTTTATCACCTTTGTAGTTGTTGCAACGTTGTCATCATGTTTTTTTTAGCACCAGCCCAAGCTTAGTGCATATTCAGCCAAAATGCATTGCGATCAAGGGGATCATTCAAACGCATCTGGCCATCGACAATCAGCCATGGGCCGCGCTGTAAATCGTCACCCTCATGAATCAAACGATCCAGTATCAGCCATGAAGCAAATAATACATCATAATGTTGCATGGCCTCTCTGGCATATTCCGAGCAAACCGGATAGCTGGGACAGCTGCGACCGTCGAGCGATCCAATTATGTGCTGATAAAAATGTACGGGAAAGGCTTGTGCTGTGCTGTTCGGCAACGCCAGGGCTTGCCATACTAGTGCCAGCGACAGGCTTGCTGCAGCCAGTGTCATATAGGCGCGCATCCAGATGTTTCGTGTGATGTTGTGTACAATCATACGCCAATCACCATGGCCTGCCGGGTAAACCAGAAGCCAGCCAGATCTGTTGCCACCAGATCAAATAACTTTCAAGGCTGCCGCGTTCGGCCAGTGACATGGATGAGAAGACGGTGCCCGACCATAACCAGATGGTAATGAGCGCAAAAAACACTGTGACCGGCCCCATACGTCGTTTCAGCGCCCATAGGGTGAGCAATAACATCGGCCAGACCATGAGTGCAGCAGTGTATGCATCATGCCAACGGCCTTGCCAGGCATGACCTGCTCCGGGTAAAAGCGTGGCCAAAACGGTGGCTGGCCAGAGTGTCGCTTCTGGCGGCTGCGGGTTGTTACGCATATAACTGGCGGCCAGACTTAAATAGGGGTTGGCTGTGTTGCGCGCGTTGGTTGAGTTGATCATATTAATGGAGGCGCTCTGATTGATTTGCATGCGCATCAGTTGTTGAGCCGCCTGCAAACGTTGCGGCCAAGTGGGCGGTTGGGCTGGCAATGCTTCAATGAGTGTGCTCAGCGCTGCGATAGCCTGGCGCTGATGGCCTTGGGCGGCCATGTTGATGCTTTGTTGGTAGGCTTCGGCAGTACCCGCCTGACTGCTGCTGGTGTTAACGAGCAGCAGCGCCAGCGTAGCGATGATGATCAGGATGTGGCCGTGATGCCGGGCGCTGAACATTGTTATTTTACCAACTGATTCATTTCAGCAATGGGCAATAAAATGGCCATGGCCAGGGCACCAACTCCAACTGCCATGAACATCACCAGCAACGGTTCGGCGATGGTTAACATACGTTTGAGGTTGCGCGATACTTCTTTTTCATAGTGATCGGCAATGCGTAATAACATGCTATCGAGCTTGCCACTTTGCTCACCCACGGCCAGCAGCTGAGTGGCCATGGCGGGGATATAATTACCTTTTTTCAATGCGCTAGCCAGAGACTGGCCTTCGCGTAATGCCTCGCGAGCCTCTTCACCTAGTTTTTTCAGGGGCAATAACGTCCAGCTCTGGTTGGCAATCAGCATGGCCGAGAGGGCAGGTACACCGCCGGATAACAGCATGCCGAGAGTGCGTGAAAAACGCGCCGTATCAATATTGATCAATAGATTCGAAAGGCCGGGTAAACGCATGAAGAATATATCGCGCTGCTGTTGCGCCCACGTTTGTCGCATGAGTAATTTGTAACTCAGGATCAGGCTTGCAACGATGATAATCAGCCAGCCACCATGCAGACGTAAAAAGTCCGATAAGGCAATTACCACTTTGGTAATGGTGGGTAAATCACCACCGGCTCGCTCAAACACAGCGACCATCTTGGGTACTACGACGGCCATTAAAAACAGCATGACGATAATGCCGAAGCTGAGAATTATGGCGGGATAGAGGGTGGCGGATAATAATTCCTGATTTAAGGCTTGGCGGTGTTCGAGCAATTGAGCGAGGCGGGATGCAACGGCTTCCATCTGGCCGGTCTCTTCTCCGGCAGCAATCATATTGCAGATTACTTCATCAAAATGTTGATCGCGCAAGGCATCGGCTAAGGAGCCACCTTCGAGCACTTTTTTGCGAATGGTGAACACTGCCCGGCGCGCCTGTGCCCGGTTCATGCCTTCGGCCATGGATGAAAGTGCTTCGATTAAAGGCATGCCTGCTTCAATCAGGGTGGATAACTGCTGCAAGAACAACACGGTTTCTGTCGCGTTTAAACGTATTTTTACACTGCCTTGTTTGTTCTTCTGCTGTTTTTCGACGCTGCTGAGTTTGCGTACAATGAGCTGTTTGGCTTTCAGCTGTTGGCGTGCGCTGCGTTCCGAATCCGCTTCAATTTCACCTTTCTTTTTGCGGCCATGATGATCGAGCGCTTCATAGCTAAATACACTCATAGCTGTGTTCTCTTATCCATGCTGATCATGACTCGGTTTCAACCACGCCTTCCATGGTGACTCTGAGTACTTCTTCAATGCTGGTAACACCGGCAGCAACATGACGTGCGACATCTTGCCGCAAGGTGATCATATGTTCCCGTTGTGCAATGCGGCGCATACTAGGTAAACCTTTGCCTTCGTGAATGGCATTGCGCATGGCATCGGAAATACGTGTCATTTCATAAATCGCGATACGTCCGATATAACCGGTATGCATGCACAGCTCGCAGCCGTTGGCATCATAGACATATTTGATTTCGGCATAATCGAGTTGGCTTACTTCCAGCATCTTCCAGACATCCGGGCTGGCCTGGCGCTGTTGGCGGCAATGCGGGCATAAACGGCGCACCAGTCGCTGGGCTTGCACCATAATCAATGAGGAGGCGATGAGATAGGGCTCCAAGCCCATATCCTGCAAACGTAAAATGGCCGATAGTGCGTCGTTGGTGTGCAGGGTGGCAAAGACCAGATGGCCGGTTAATGAGGCTTGAATAGCAATCTCGGCAGTTTCCAGATCACGGATCTCACCAATCATCACAATATCGGGATCTTGCCGGAGTATGGAGCGCAAGCCGCTTGCAAAGGTTACCCCGATCTTGGGTTGCACCTGCATCTGGCCGACGTTTTCCACTTGATATTCAATCGGATCTTCAATGGTCATGACATTGCGGTTTTTGCGATCCACTTCCATCAATCCTGCATACAGCGTGGTCGATTTGCCCGAGCCGGTGGGGCCGGTGACCAGCACAATACCATGCGGTGCAGTGATGACATCCTGCATGTTTTTTAATTGCGGTGGACTCATGCCCAATTGCGGCAGTGTCAACATGGCAGAGCCGCGATCAAGCAGGCGCATCACTACCCGCTCTCCATGCGCGGTTGGTAACATGGAAACACGCACATCGACTTCGCGACCGGCAATCTTGACGCGGAAACGGCCGTCTTGCGGATGCCGTTTTTCGGCAATATCGAGGCCAGCCATCACTTTCACGCGACTGGTAATGGCGGCCTGCACACCCTTGGGTGGATGCACAATGGTGTGTAGCACGCCATCAATACGAAAGCGCACCAGTAAACGTGTTTCAAAGGGTTCGATATGAATATCACTGGCGCGTTCTTTTAAGGCTTGCGAAATCAAGGTGTTGACCAGCCGGATGACGGGTGCATCGTCCTCGGACTCGAGCAGATCACCGACTTCTTCCAGTTCGCGTGATAAATCATCACCACCCAGATCTTCAAGCATTTGTTCGGCTGATGCCGAGGCCATATCAAAGACCTGATTCAAGGCTGTTAATAATGCTTCTTTGGGAACCAATACGGGCTGCACTTCGGCCTTGAATATGCGGCGGCAATCATCGAGTAATTCCCATGGCCATGCTTCCTGATCCGCGATGGCGACTGGATTAGCGGCCTCGTCATTTGCTTTTAGCGGCAAGACAAGGGCGCTGCGCAACACAGGTAAAGAAAAGCGCAACACCCGTTCGGCTTCAATCAGATCGCTAGTGAGTCTGCTAAGGTGCTTCAAGCGATGGCCTGGAGCTGCTGATCGATCATGGCGCGGCTTGGGGTTGTGCATCAAGGCGTTTTAAGCTTGGTTTCAAATCCGCCGGGAACTGTTTCTGTTCCTGGGGGAATAGGATAGTGCCCCCTTCGAGGGGATGTTCGTATAGCTTTTTAATGTCGATGTATTTGCGATCCGTGATTTCTTCAATTTGATTGGAACTTTTGATGATATGAGGTTTGAGGAACACCATGAGATTCGTTTTAGTGTTTCTGTTTTCGGTGAATTTAAACGGCTCGCCAAGAATTGGAACAGCACCGATGCACGGCACTCGTTGTACCGATAAGGATTTATCATCTTGCATGAGTCCACCGAGCACAATCATTTGACCGTCTTTGGCCAGCACAACAGTTTTGATCGAACGTTTGTTGGTGATAATACCACCTTCAGCCGCAGTGCCTCCGCCGACAGAGGATATTTCCTGAAAGATTTCCAGACGCACCGAATCACCTTCTGAAATCTGCGGTTTTACGCGCAACGTTAAACCTACATCCTTGCGCTCAATAGTCTGGAATGGATTGGCCAGGCCCCCTTGAGTGGCATTGGTACCGGTAATAAACGGCACGTTTTGACCGACGATAATTTCAGCTTCTTCATTATCCATGGTCAATAAATTCGGGGTGGATAATACATTGGCATCCACATCGGAACGCAGGGCATGCAGCAGGGCGCCAATGGATAGTGCTTTGTTGAGCACGCCCAAGGTGATGCCGCTTGGAGCTGCTGCAGTGAGAGCCAGTGAAGTGCTGACCGGAGGCGCTGCAACGGCATTGGCGGCGAGTGCTGCTCCAATCGGTTTGATGTTCTGAAAGCTTTGTACGCCAGCCCCGGCCCCACCAGCCCCCATCCATTCCACCCCGAAGCGTTCAATGCCATTGCCTCGGATTTCAACAATCAGTGCTTCCACCAATACCTGACGACGGCGAATATCGAGGCGATCAATGATATGGCTGATTGATTTCATGTCGCTGTGTTCGGCGGTGATCAATAAGGCATTGGTTGTCGTATCGGCAACAATTTTTACATCACCGGCAAATAAGGGTTTGCTTTGACCCGGTTTTGCAGATGCAGCCGTTTGGCCACCGACCAGTTCATTGATGACTTTGGCAACATCTTCGGCATTGGCATATTTGAGGTAGCGTACTTGCAAGCGGTCGCTGTCGGACTCAGGGGCCACATCGAGCCGCTCAATAACACCGGCAACCTCATTAATGATTTGCGGTGCGGCAACCAAGATAAGCATATTGCCTGGCTGGTGTGCCAAGGCCTTTACGCTGCCACTTGCACCACCAGCCCGAGCTGATGAGGTATACAAGGCGGTAATTGTTGTGGCTAATTTATCGGCTGAAGCATGTTTGAGCTTGAACAGCTGAACACCAACGGCATCCTTTCTATCCAGGAACGACATAATACGTTGAATGCGTTGAATGTTGCTGGCGCTATCGGTTAGCAGCAGCATATTGCCACGAGGATAGGCCACCAGATGGCTATTGGGTGAAATCAGAGGACGAACCAGCGCAACCAGTTGTTGTGCATCGGCGTAGCGCAGCTTGATGACTTGTGTGACCATACTATCGTCAGCCACGCCGCGACCGAGACGCACCGGTAGAGCTTTTTGTTTGCTTTCGGCGCGCGGTACTATTTTGGTGACAGCCAAGCCCGGCACCGCGGCAAAGCCATTCACCTCCAGAACCGAGAGAAACACTTCATAAGCATGCTCTTCGGAGATTGGAGTGGGCGAAACAATAGTGACTTTACCTTTGACACGATTATCGACCAGGAAGTTTTTACCCGAAAAGCCCGCTACAAATTCAATAAAGGCGCGAATATCCGCATTTTTGAAGTTCAATGTAATATCTTTGGCGCTAGCTATTTGCACACTGAAAAACAGTGATATACACAATGCCAATATGATATGCTTGTAGTTCATTGCCGCCCCAGATGATTACAGATTGAAGCAGCATGATAATGAATTGCCTGTCTCTGGCCAGTGCTGCTGTTTTTTTTAAGAATGTCTTCGTTTTAGAGTGGTCTGTTTATGTGCAAGTCCTAGGAGTCTGTCGGACTTAGGGCAATCGTAGCGAGCAGGTGGGGGGACGAGTCAAAAATAGCATGATTTTAAGGCGCATAGTGGTAACTATGCAACGATAAATCAGGATGTTTTGGGCCGTTATCCCTGCTGCGCAGTAGATTTCTCATAAGCCCGACAGACTCCTAGAGAGGCGTGAGTTTATTTGGCACAGGTGAATGCATGGCAGCTCCGTGTCCTGCT
>CAZKHV010000037.1:0-9309 GCA_964552605.1 uncultured Zetaproteobacteria bacterium
TCCGCATCAGGGATGTCGGAGAAGGGTTGACTGGCATGCAATTGCGAAGCCACCGCCAACCAGCTATCGCGTTGCCAGTGTGCAACAGGCGTGGCTGAAACTTTGGCAAACAACTGACCGGGAATAGGTTGTACATGCGTAATCAAGGCCACCGCGATACCGGCCGGAAACAAACCGCCAGCACCACTGGTATAAAGGATTTGACCCTGCTCTGGAGCCATGTCCAAGGGTATGAAATCAATCAACAAACTACCACCCTGGCCGCGCGATAAGGCGGCCAGACTCGTGCCCGGAATCGTCACCGGCACAGCCAGCGAAGCATCAAAAATAGTACGAATAGTCGCATGATTGCCCGAGGTGCTATCGACAAGCCCGACCAAACCTTCACTCGATACAATCACATCATCCTTGGATACATCGGCCACCTGCAACAGCAGGCGCTGGCTCATGGGATCCGGGCTACGCCCGCGTACTTTGGCTGCATGCCAGCGATAACCGATAATATTTGATATTTCGAGAATCTTTCTCAGCTGCCGGTTTTCTTCGCGCAGGCTATTCACTTCCTGAACAACCATGGCCTGATCCTGGGCTTTTTTCTCGGATGTCAGATACAGTTGTTGCAATTTCTGCCGTTCAATAAACCACAAATCAACCGATTGCCACCACTGCACCGGCGCATGCAAGGCCTCCAACGCAGGCCACATGCTCAACATCGCAGCAGAACCGGAAAAGAACCGAAATACTACCAACAAAGCAAGCAGCATCGCAGTAATCAGCCATAGTCGATGACTGCGTTCTGTGAAAATCATAATCGAAAATGAATGATCATGGATGACCTATAGAAAAACTCAGCCATGGCTTATTCCTCGAAGAGAATGCCCCGCATACTATCCAGCTCTTCCAAAACGCGGCCACTACCCAACACCACACAATCCAGAGGGTTTTCAGCAATGGTCACAGGCAAGCCGGTTTCTTCACGCAGCAATTGATCGAGACCAACCAGCATCGCGCCACCACCGGTCAGAACAATACCTTTATCGACAATATCCGCCGCCAGTTCCGGCGGCGTTCTCTCCAGGCATACTTTGACACCTTCAACAATCGCATTGACCGATTCGGTTAAGGCTTCAAGGATTTCAGAATCATCCAGCAACAGGTTTTTCGGCACACCATTAATCAAGTCGCGACCCTTCACTTCCATTTCACGACGTGTTTCCTGTGGAAACGCACTGCCCAGATTGATTTTAATTTTTTCAGCCGTCGGCGAACCCACCAACAGACTGTATTTACGACGCAGGTGGTTGATGATCGCTTCATCCATTTTATCACCACCGACACGCACTGAACGCGAATACACAATGCCGCCATACGAAATGACTGCGATTTCACTGGTGCCTCCACCAATATCCACGACCATCGAACCGGATGCTTCCGTCACCGACAAATTAGCACCAACAGCTGCAGCCATCGGCTCTTCGATCAAATAGACCTCGCGCGCGCCCGCCGATAACGCCGATTCACGAATTGCCCGACGCTCAACCGGAGTGGAGCCATACGGCACACAAATCACAATGCGCGGATGAATGCCCCAGGTGCGACCATGCACTTTGCGAATAAAATGTTTCAGCATTTCTTCCGTCACCACGAAATCAGCAATGACACCGTCTTTCAATGGGCGGATGGTTTGAATACTGTCCGGCGTACGACCCAGCATACGCTTGGCATCGGCACCAACAGCCAGTACCCGACGATGATTTCTGCCACCACCGGTATTGATTGCCACCACCGATGGCTCATTCAGCACAATACCTTCGCCACGCACATAAATCAGCGTATTGGCAGTACCAAGGTCAATAGAAATATCACGGGAAAAAAGCCCAAATAAACGTTGCAGCATAAACACTCCGCTACTCAAAAACTAAGCGGCGAGGATAGTAGTAGAAGCCCTACAGGTAAAGCAGATCACAAGTGCATGGAAACATTGCATAATAACTCAAAAACGTTGCGAATTTTTTTTCCACCCTTGTGTTAACATGAAAAAAGGTGAAATATTACTGATGATGATTAGGTGTATTTAATAAATCAGTCACCGTAATTGGCATCTGTTGTTATTGTGCTGCGTCAATAGTTGATTTGCTTTGATGGATTTATGTGATTGTAAGCTACAAAAAAGAGCGGCCAAATGGCCGCTCTTTTTTGATTATCGGTGTTTTTAGTGCCCGTGAGTTGTTTGCATGGGGCGTTATGCGAGTGTTTAAGGCGTTTTTTAGCGTCGTTGCGGTCGTTGGCCTCTGTTTTGGCGATTGCCATTGTTGCGTCCGGCGGGTTTGTTGTGCTGTTCGGTGCGGTCACCTTTTTGCATGCCTTCAGCGCAGGCCTCCGGGGCAGTGGGCTTGCCGATATCGAGCATGTCCGAATCGATGTGGGTGACTGGGATTTGGCGACTGATATAGGTTTCGATGTCGGGCAGGCCAAAGCAAAAACGCTCACATGAGAATGAGATGGCTGTGCCACTGGCTCCGGCGCGGGCTGTACGGCCGATCCGGTGCACGTAATTCTCGGCATCTTCTGGTAAATCGTAATTGAATACGTGGGTGACAGCATCAATATGCAGGCCACGGCTGGCTACATCGGTAGCGACCAATAGATGCAATTTCCCATTGGTGAAATCTTCCAGAATCCGCATGCGTTTTTTCTGACGCACATCACCGGATAAAATACCCACCGCAAAGCCGTAGCGCGCCAAATTGCGTGCCACACGCTCGCCGGTGCGTTTTTCATTGATGAAGATCATGCCGCGTTCGACATTGTCATTGCGTAACAAATGGATCAATAACGGCAATTTATCATCCATACTGGTGTGATACATCGATTCGGTAATGCCGGAAGCAATCAAATCACCCTCTTCAGCACGCAGCTTTTCCGGTGAATTCATGTGTTCGTAGGCCAGTTCCAGCACCCGGTGCGATAAGGTGGCAGAAAACATCAGTGATTGGCGTTGCTCGTAATGGGGCAGGCGGCGCATCATAAAACGCAGATCGTTGATGAAACCGAGATCAAACATGCGGTCGGCTTCATCAATAATCAGCATGTCGGCCTTGGATAAGGAATAGACACGTTTTTTGAGATAGTCGATCAATCGTCCCGGTGTGCCAATGAGAATATCCACTCCGTTCTCAAATCCAAGCCGTTGTTTTTCATAATCCACACCACCATAGACGGTGTGTAATTTTAAATCGGTGTGCTGTGCCAGCTTCTTGGCATCCTCGGAAATCTGTATCACGAGTTCGCGGGTGGGTGCGATGACCAGCACACGCGGATGATGGTTTGTACGCCCTTGCTTGGGCTCGGTGGTGAGCAGGCGATTGATGGCGGTAATTAAAAAGGTGGCTGTTTTACCTGTGCCGGTACGCCCTTGGCCGGCAACATCTTTGCCTGCCAGCGTGATGGGTAGAGCGGTTTGTTGTACATCGGTCATCTCCGTAAAGCCGAGTGAATCAATGCCTTTTTGCAGGGCTTCGGGCAGATTTAATTCGGTAAATAAAGTGGGTTGAGTGACCAATGTTTGTTTCATAGCGCTGAACCATACGCACAGTGAGGTGCATTTCAATTGATCTGAATTGATGTTCGCATGCTCGATGCCGCTTTGGGCATCAATGCTTGCATGATTCTGTCTAAACTTGAGTTATTGTTTATAGTGCGTTGCCATGAATGGTCTTGGTTCCAATTATAGGCAACATGGTTTTTTTGATGAGGCATTTGATGCCGGAGGCAGGGCTCGGCCACATTATCAATCGTTTATGGCGGCGATGGCGGCATTAAATCCGGCTGAATTTCAGAAGGCACAACAGATGGCCGATCTATCCCTGCTCAATCAGGGGGTCACTTTTACAGTCTATTCTGATGCGCGTGGCACGGAAAAGATTTTCCCCTTTGATTTGATTCCGCGCATTATCACTGCCCGTGAATGGCAACATATCGAAGATGGTGTCGTGCAGCGATTGACGGCTCTGAATCTGTTTTTGAACGATGTGTATCACGATCAGAAAATATTGAAAGATGGCATTGTGCCGACCGATTTAATTGTCAACTCAAGCAACTATTGCCGTGAGATGACCGGCTTGAATGTGCCCGGTGATGTGCATGTGCATGTCGGCGGTATCGATTTAATCCGTGCTGATGATGGCCAATACATGGTTCTGGAAGATAATCTACGTTCACCATCCGGTGTGTCGTATGTGATTGAAAACCGTACGGTGATGGGGCGTGTGATGCCGGAGCTGTTGCGCTCAAATAAGGTGCGGCCGGTGGATCATTACCCGCAGATGTTGTTTGATGGTCTGACATCCTTGAGTCACCTGGATAACCCAACCGTGGCAGTGCTCACGCCGGGTGCATACAACTCGGCGTATTTTGAACATACCTTCTTGGCCAGCACCATGGGTGCGGAACTGGTTGAAGGCCAAGACTTGCTGGTTGAAAATGATCGATTGTACATGAAAACAATTGCCGGCTTAAAACGCATCGATGTGCTGTTTCGCCGCATTGATGATGATTTTATCGATCCGCTGGTCTTTCGCGGCGATTCGATGCTGGGCGTGGCCGGGCTGATGCATGCTTATCGGGCGGGTAATGTGGTGATAGCCAGTGCGCCGGGTAATGGGGTGGCTGATGATAAAGCTATTTATGCCTATGTGCCGGAGATTATTCGTTATTATTTGAAAGAAGAACCGATTCTGGCCAATGTGCCGACGCTTGTGTGTGCGCGTGAGGATGACTTGGCTTTTGTGCTCGATCATTTGGCGGAGTTGGTGGTCAAGCCGACCGATGCATCCGGCGGTTATGGTTTACTGATCGGCTCTGCTGCCACAAAGGCCGAACTGGCGGAATTCCGGGCCAAACTCAAAGCCAATCCGGGCGGCTATATTGCTCAGCCGGTACAAAAACTATCCACCCATCCGACCTTTGTGGAAGAAGAGGGTATGTTTGGCTTGTATCCGCGCCATGTGGATTTGCGTCCGTATGCGGTTTGTGGTGCGGGTGGCAAGGTCTCGGTATTGCCGGGTGGTTTGACACGGGTGGCCTTGCGCAAAGGCTCGTTGGTGATCAATTCATCGCAGGGTGGCGGCAGTAAAGATACCTGGGTGCTGCGTGAGAATAACCATGTTGGCGGAGGCGATCATGCTTAGTCGTATCGCTCGGCAAATGTATTGGCTGGGTCGCAATATTGAGCATGCTGAAAATATCACCCGTATTCTGGATGTGAATCACCGCATGTCGTTGGAGCAGGGCTATTTCTCCGAGCTCGATGTGTGGTCACCGATGCTGGCAATCTCGCAGTCCGAAGATCTGTTTGCCCGGCATTACGATGCTGTGACCGAGTTGAATGTGTATCACTTTTTACTATTGAATCCCGAACATGACGATTCGGTGCTGGCGCGCATTAACCTGGCGCGTGAAGCGGTGCGGGTGATGCGCGATCATGTCAGTTCCGAAATGTGGATGAGTCTGAATGTGATATATCTGGATTTGCAGAAGCTGGCAGCTTCGGATCTGGCGGGTCAGCAGTTAAATCATTATCAATACGAAGCTTTGTGCGCACAGATTCAGAATTTTTGTCACAGTTTCCACGGACTCGCCGATAATACCATGGTGCATGGCAGGGGGTGGCAGTTTCTGCGCTTGGGCTGGAGCCTGGAGCGGGCTCAAATGAGTGCGCGCATTCTGGAAATGAAATATCATATCCTGTTGCCGGATGTGTCGGAGCTTGGTCGGCCACTGGATATTCATCAATGGCAGGCATTGCTGCGTTCGGTATCCGGCTATGAGGCCTATCGGCGTTTGTATCGGGCGCGCATTGTGCCAGCTTCTGTGGTGGAGATGTTTTTAACCGATGTGCGTTTCCCGCGTTCGGTACAGTTTTGCATGCAAAGCATGAGTAAAGCACTGCGTGGCCTGCATGGCGATCAGCCCGATCATTTCGACCATGCCGAGCGTCAAACATTATCAAAGCGGGCGGAGAAAAAGCTGGCTGGTTTGTTTGCCCTGTCGGGCAATGAAATTCTTGCCGCCGGGTTGAAACAGAAACTGGATCTGGTGCAAAAATCGTGTGATCGCATGCATGATGGCATTCACCGGGCATATTTTGATGCGGTGAGCCATGTGGATGACCGGGGGCAACAACAATCGATTTCGGTGCAGACTCCGCAACAGCAGCAGACGGTTGTTGTGGCGGACCGTGTGCCTGAACACCCGCGTTTTAATATCTGCCATATCACCCGCTTTGATTATAGTCGGCCAGTGACATGCGCGCATTCCGAGATTCGCAAAACGCCGGTGGATACCGGTTTGCAGCGAGTCTTATCGAGTCACATCCGTGTTGATCCGGATATGCCATTAAGCCAACACCGTGATCATTTTGGTAATGTGGTGCATCATTACAGTTGTTTGCAAGCCAATGGCAGCCTTGAAATTAAAGCAGAGAGCATTGTTGAAACGACCAATGCGATTACTTACGGTGCATCGGCTGCTGGTGCGGATAAACGCGATTATGTGCAGCGCTGGGCGGAGTATTTGAGCTTTTCACCGGGCGTGCCAAAGCTCGATGTGTATGCATCAGTACCGTGCAGTATTGATATTCGGATGGATAAGCTGGCATTTAAACAGGCTTTGAATGAACTGGCCGGTTATTTCTTTTTAAATTTTCGTTACGATCCGGATGCGACCGATGTGCATTCATCACCGCAGGCCTTGTTCGATCATGGTGGCGGTGTTTGTCAGGATACTGCCCATGCCATGATTGGTGTCCTGCGCAGTCTTGGCATCGCCAGCCGTTATGTCAGTGGTTACATTTATGATCCGAAAACTGATGAGCCGGGGGCTGTGCTGCGCGGTGCTGCAGCAACGCATGCCTGGGTGCAGGTATGGCATCCGGATGATGGCTGGATCGGTGTAGACCCGACCAACAATCGATTGGTGGATTGGCAGTATATCCGCACGGCAATTGGACGTGATTATTTTGATGTGCAGCCGGTGCGCGGTACATTTCTGGGGCAGGTTGAACAGGTGTTAAGTGCCACGGTGACGGTGAGCCGTATCGAGATAGAGTCCAAGGCAGAATTGAAACAGAGCGAAGCAGGGGTGAACACATGAATATCGATGCCATTATTCAGGGGATCAGCATCTGGGCGTTGCCCGTGTTGTTTGCCATCGTATTGCATGAAGTGGCGCATGGCTGGGTGGCGGATAAGCTGGGTGATAATACGGCGCGCTTTATGGGGCGGCTCACACTCAATCCGCTCAAACATATCGATCCGATTGGCACGATTCTGATCCCCATCGTGTTGCTGGTGTCCGGCTCTCCGTTTTTATTCGGTTATGCCAAGCCGGTGCCAGTCAATTTTGGCAAATTAAACAATCCCAAACGCGATATGATCTGGGTGGCTTTGGCAGGCCCTGTGACCAATCTTATCTTGGCATTGATTTCGGCTCTGGTCTTGGCCGTTGCGGTTCAAATGCCTGCATCAACAAGTTGGGTAACAGAACCGTTAGCGCTGATGTGTCAGGCTTCGATTATTATCAATATGGTATTGTGTATCTTTAATTTATTGCCCTTGCCGCCACTTGATGGTGGCCGTGTGGCGGTGGGCTTATTGCCCGGTCCGATGGCCTATCAACTCTCTCGCATCGAGCCGTTCGGCTTCATGATTATTGTCCTGTTGCTGGTGTTCGGTGTGTTGCAGTCGATCATCGGCCCTCTGGTGCTGGGCAGTGCTGGTGTATTGATTGACATGGCTTTGTCGTTGTAGCTCTCTGAGTTTTTGCGTGTTTACCGGGTTATTATCGCCTGTTTTCATGGCATAGAACTGAATGATGAACTGCGCCTATATATAATCTGTATGGCTGCTTTCGACCAAACCCAGACGGTCAGTGGTTGTGCCAATAGTTATGTATTATATCCTCGGAACTTCCTTTCTTCCTTTTGGTAGCTTTGAATTAGTCCCTTCTCTTAAAAAAAGGAAGAGCGGTGCCAATTCTTTTTGGCTCTTTGGTTACTTGTGTCTTTTCTTTGGCGTTATGATCAGTCAAATTATTTATCTGATTTATCGCACTTTTCAAAATCAAACTCTGCAAGTTAACCATCGGCTCTTCATGCATTACCTTGCTGCATTTGGCGCACTATATCAAAATTAAAGCGACTATAGCCTAAAATTTAAATGTCTGCTTTTGGAAGAATCCATTCGCGAGTCCTTTCCTTTGTCACTGGCAGGTCGTTGAAAAACTGTTTGTACTATAAACATAGTAGTTGTTACGCTACAGTAGGAAGTGACGAACGGGTGTGAGGTGAGGGGCGCTGAACGATAAATTTTCAATGCTGTTGAAGGATTTAATGCTGGGCTTGCGGCCGCTGTTTAACGCGGCGCGTGATTTAACACCTATCGTGTTGGTGATTCTGTTTTTTCAGGAGCTGGTGCTTAAACAACCCATTCCGAATCTGGAAGATATGCTGGTTGGATTGGTGCTGGTGTTGTTTGGTTTGGCGCTGTTTGTGCGTGGTTTGGAAATTGGCCTGTTTCCTCTCGGCGAAGCGATGGCGCATGCCTTTGCTAAAAAAGGTAATATCTTCTGGTTGCTGGCCTTCTCTTTTTTACTCGGATTTGGCACAACGATTGCCGAGCCAGCTTTGCTGGTGGTGGCCAGCAAAGCTTCAGAAGTTGCGGCTGAAGGCGGCATGATTGAGGCCAATGCGGATGCGATGAGTAGTTATGCGTTTGGTTTACGCTTGACTGTGGCCTTGTCTGTTGGCACGGCTATTGTGCTGGGGGTGTTGCGCATTCTGGTCGGTTGGCCGTTACATTTCTGCATTATGGGCGGTTATATTCTGGTGGTTATCCTGACTGCTTTTGCGCCGCAGGAAATTATCGGCATCGCTTATGATCTGGGTGGCGTGACCACCTCGACTATTACCGTGCCCTTGGTGACGGCTTTGGGGGTGGGCTTGGCGGCCTCGATTCGCGGTCGTAACCCAATGCTGGATGGCTTTGGTTTGATTGCCTTTGCGGTGCTGTTGCCGATGGTCTTTGTGATGGTCTATGGCATGTTGATTTTATGAGTCCGTTTATGAATTCGTTTGTTAGAAATGAGATTGTGAGAGCCCTATGAGTTTGGCGCATGTATTCCTCGATACGCTGCAATCGACATTGATTGATATTATCCCGATTGCCGCCGTGCTGCTCGGCTTTCAATTGCTGGTCTTGCGCCAGCCTATTGCCAACCTATGGCGGGTACTGCGCGGTTTTGTGTATGTGT
>CAZKHV010000038.1:0-9226 GCA_964552605.1 uncultured Zetaproteobacteria bacterium
ATGAAGATGGAAGTTCTGTCGCTGCCTGCTTGCAGCAGGCCTTGCGGGCTGGCGGCTTCGAGTGTTCTCAGGCTGGTTGTACCGACGGCCACGATACGTCGGCCATCGGCTTTGGCTGCATTGATTAATTTGGCCGTTGCAGAGGGCACAATATAGGCTTCTTCATGCATGATATGGTCATGCAGATGATCGACTTGTAGCGGTTGGAATGTGCCTGGTCCGACATGCAGGGTGAGATGGGCAAATTCAGCTCCGGCCTGTTGCATGGCTTGCATTAATTTGTTGGTTAAATGCAAACCTGCCGTGGGTGCTGCAACCGCACCGGCATGACGGGCGAATACAGTTTGATAACGTGTTTTATCGGCATCGGTATCGGGGCGATTGATGTAAGGGGGTAACGGCATATGACCATGTTTTTCAATGGCCTGGCCGACATCATCGGCGATAAGGTGTACTTCAATCTCTTTGCCGTTACGTTTTAACACCGTGGCTGTGAAGTCATCGGAAAAGCGAATGTGGGTGTTGGTTTTTAAGGGTTTATTGCATTTTCCCCAAGCCTTCCAGACATTGCTTTGAGCGCAAGCTTCGAGCAATAGCACTTCTACTTTTCCGCCACTATCTTTATGGCCGATCAAACGAGCTGGAATCACTTTGGTATCATTCAATACCCAGACATCTCCTGGCCGTACCAGGCTGGCCAAATCACTGATTTGGGTGTCGGTGATTATGTCATCGCTGTCTGATAAACATAATAAACGTGAAGCATCACGCTGCTCTAAAGGCTGTTTGGCAATGAGGTGTTCGGGTAAATCGAAATTAAAATCGCTGACTTGCATGCTGGCCAGCCTAGCGTTGCTTAAGACAATAGGAATCTATTCTGTCCCCAATGCTGTTTCGGGGTGCATGACTTCATACAAAATTGTTTTTAATGACTTGGCCTTGAATGGCTTTTGTAAAAATGCATCCGGTCTATCGCCGGCGATCAAAGCACCGGCCTCTATTTCGGAATAGCCGGATACCAGTATAATCGGTACGTTGCGGTCAATATCACGCATGCCAGCCATGGCATCCACACCACCGAGTACCGGCATGGTCATATCGAGTAAGACGGCGGTAAGCTTGTTATGGTGTTTGTTGAATACTGCCAGCCCTTCTTTGCCATCATTGGCTGTCATGACATCAAAATGCAGGCTTTCAATGAAGGCGCTGGCGACATTGCGAACGCGCATATCGTCATCGACAATGAGCACCTTGCCATCACCCTGCCATGCTTCAACCTCAACAGTGCTGACCATTTTTTCTTTAAATGCGAGCTCTGTGGATGGCAGGAATACCCGGAAGGCTGTGCCCTCACCGATGGTGCTGTGCACTTGAATGGCACCATGATGGCCACGCACAATGCCGAGTACGGCGGATAAACCCAATCCGCTGCCGGTGTCTTTGGTGGTAAAGAAGGGGTCGAAAATTTTGGCTAGGGTTTCGTGACTCATGCCATTACCGTTATCCTTGACCTCAATGACAATATATTGGCCGGTTTTCAGGCTTGAGCCGTTGTATAGGTGATCCAAGCTTGGGCGATCAAGCAGGCGAACTCCGGTAGAAACCTTGATCTCACCCGATCCCGAACCAATAGCATCGGCAGAATTGACAATAAAATTCAGGATTAATTGCTGAATCTGAGCCATATCGCCTTCGAGCCCCGGCACGGATTGATCCAGTTTAATCTTGAGTGCGATCTGGCTACTCACCGAAGCGCGAATGAGTTTACCCATGGATTTCACCATGTCGTTGATGTTGAGTACTTCGAGTGCATAACTGCCTTTACCGGCATAGGCGAGCATCTGTTTACATAGTTCTGCGGCGTGATCACAGGCATCGACAATGTTATCGATATGGCTGTTGGCCGCAGCGTCGCTCTCTAGCTTCATTTTGGCTAATTCGGCATTGCCAGAAATGGCCGCTAGCAGATTATTGAAATCGTGCGCAATGCCACCTGCCAATACCCCTAGCGATTCCAGCCGCTGGGACTGTTCGAGGCGTACTTTGTGACGGTCGGCCGTTTTGTCGGCAGTTGTATTTACAGCTTCGGCGCTAACGATAAATGCCGCTTCATCATCGTAGATGACAGGGCTTGATTGCAGCCTGACCATGAGAGGATCGCCAGTTTTGCGCACTAAAGTTTCTTCAATGATGGGAGCGGGGCGGCCACTGCTGCGCATCTTGTCGATACGCTGTCTCATTTTTTCAATATCATCGGCTTGAACATAGTCAAAAATAGATGTGCCTATAATTTCCTCGACACTGACACCACCCATGAGTTGGGCTGCGGCCGGATTGCAATACACCCATTTTTCATGGCAATGCACCGCCAGGGCATGCGGCAAGGCATCAAGCAATGTGCGTTGACTGCTTTTGTTTTCGAGCAGGCTGTGCTCCTGATGTTGCAGGCGCTTGCTTGTATTAAGAATACGATGTTGATGGCTTTCAGCCCGTTGATCACGCCAGCCGACGGTGTACGCGGCGATCATAGCGAAGGCAGTATAAGCTAGGCCAATATAGGCCAGTTTTTGCCAGATCATGTCGCCGAACATGCTGCTGGCAACGGCGATGATCAGTGCATAGGCGCAGGTCCAGATCAGGCCAATGCGAGAGCCTGCACTCAAATAAGCGATAAAGGGAAAACCAAAGCTCCAGATAAAACCGATCTCGCTAAAACCACCCTGTAGAAACAAGATAGAAAATAAAATGGCCGGATGAATAATGAATAGATTCTGCTGCCAGCGGGGAGAATCAGCCTTGCGAGTCCAGCCGTATAGAGCGGCCAGCGAAAGCACCATGACGAATTCCAGTTGTCCCAAATCATTAAGCCCCTGAGTAAAATTAATGAGGCTGAAAATGAGTACAAAGGGAATGGCAACCAATAATGAAAGTTGAAGTGGGTTCATGAACTAACTATAGACATTGTTTGTGTGTTTTGTAAGTCAAAATTGCAGTTTGGCTGTTCCGCTCTGCGCGGGGGTGAATGCGTGAATTTAAAACCATCCGTTCTCCTTGAAGGATAATACTTCAGTGCCGGCAAGCAGGAAATGATCGAGGATCTTAATATCCAAGGGCGCGCAGGCTTCGACCATGCGGCGGGTCAATGCAATATCTTCGTTGCTGGCATGGGTTGTGCCACCGGGGTGGTTGTGAAATAGAATCAAACCTTTGGCATCGAGTTCCAGAGCCCGCTTCATTAAATTGCGTGGATAAACGGCGGTGCGATCCACTGTTCCCTCAAATAAAATCTGTGTGGCGATATGGCGATGCTGCTGGTCGGTGAATACCGCTCCGAAACATTCCATACCACGGCCTTGCATTTGCATGCGCAAATAGGCTTTGACCTTCTCCGGCCGGTCATAGACGTTTTTCCCGGGTAGATCTGAGGCCAGATAACGCACTTCAACATGACGGATCAGCGATAAAAATACGGCTGCGTTTTCGCCCACCCCAGCGGTTTGTTTGAGTTCACACATCGGGGCATCAAAGACTCCGGCCAAGGTGCCGAATGTTGATAACAAGCGCTTGGCGATGGGTTTTACATCGAGGCGTGGAATGGCATAGGTTATCAGCAGTTCCAGCACTTCATAATCATGAAAACCATCAAAGCCATGTGTCTCAAAGCGCTGTCTGAGTCGTTGACGGTGTCCTTTGATGCTATCATCCATTCACTAATGCAAGCGCAGAAACAGGCATTCGTCAAATAATAACAAAGCCACTTTAACACATTCAGGGGAACTCGATAGCTGAACTTGCTGTTCGACAGCGCCTATGCGAAAGCGCTACACTGGAGGCATGCGACATCTCCGTCACCAACTCATCGATTTACTCGACCAGGCGCGTAGCCAGCACCGAATGGACACGGTGCCGCCACGATTGATGGCGGCATTGGTGCAGGATTTTCTTTCGCTGTTACCCAAAGGTAAAGGCCAGCGTATCGCCATGCATAGCCGAACCCTTACCCATGGCAATTTACACCGGCATATCTTTACCATTCGGTGTCCGGATCAAGCTTTTTATCTGGATGCGATTAAGGGTTATATGAGCCGCTGTGGCATTCAGGCGATTGGTCAGCAAACCATGGTTGCTCGCATGGTTTGTGATGCGGATGGTTGTGATTTGGAATTAAAAAAACCGAAGATACATGATGCGAATGGCCATGATGATGGAAATTTCATGTTTATCGCCCTGCATCTTTCGGCTGCGATCACACCGAATCCCGATCCCATTCGTTTGGATATCCACGCTATTCTGCAAGCTGTTGATCTATCGGTGCGTGATTTTGATGGCATGCGCAAAATCGTGGCTCAATCGATTGCCCATCTGATGGTGCAACAAGCCGATGATGCCGCATTGCTTGATTGGATGAATGATAATCACTACCTGTACTTTGGTATTCAGCATAAGAATAACAGCTTCGGTCTGATGAAAAACAAATCTGTGCTTAAACGTGTCGCACCGGGACTGATTGAAGATATTGCGGCCATCGACCCGCCTATGGAGGTGGGTGCTGAATGGATTAGTCTGAGTAGCAGCCAGCATTATCTCTACAGTGCAGCGAGCATCGAAGTGGTGCGTATCAACTGGTTGAACGGCGCTGATGAGCAACAGAAAAGCATGGAAAGCATTACGATCATTGGTCATTTTTCACGTAGTGCGCGTTTTGCCAATGCCAGCTATTTGCCGGTATTGGCCAAGCGCTGGCGCTATCTGGGTAATGATCCTTTATTGCAGCACTCGGCATTCTATCGTCGCGAGATCCGTACCTTGTTTGATCGCATGCCCAAACGCATCCTGTTGGCCACCCGCGCGGCTGATTGGCTCGAACCTTTAAAAGCTGTCATTGATCTGGCTAATCCGCTGCAACTGGTGGCCAGTATGATTCCATCGCAACGTGGCAACCTTGATACGCTGATAGTTGCCATTTCCAGTAAACGCTTTGGCCCGGTGGTGATGCAGCGGATATTGGATGCGCTTTCGCAAGCAGGCTTGATTCAGCAGGGTTATGAATCTTTCGGTGTCGGGCCGCATCGCATTATTCTCATCGCTATCGAACGCACTCCTGAGCAAGGCAGTGATCCGGTGATTAGTAGTAAAAAGCTGCATGATATTATTCTGCATTGCATTGTATTTTGGAAAGATAGCGCCAAAGCTGAAATACTGCGTCATGCTGATATCTTTGATATTCCAGCTACTCTAAAAGAGCTTGAATCGATTTCGCCGCTGTATCAGGAATTGTTTCCGCCAGCGCAGTTCAGTCGTGATGTGCAAATGCGCCGCCGGGTATTGGCCAATGCACGCACCTGTGTGCATGTGCGTGCCAAAGCTGGTGACAGTCACAATGTTGAATTGCATATTTATTCGTTAAGTCAGTCATCGTTAGGAACGCTGGTCGATATTATCCGTGCATTTGATCTCGATCCCGTACAGGAATCGGTGGTTCCTTTTGGTTGCCCGGCAGATGGCGATTGCATTCATATCAGCGTGTTCACTTGCAGGGCTACGCGTCATCTCAACAACGATGATGCCACTCGGCTGAGGCGTGGCCTGGCTTTGGTGCTCAATGATGAAGCCGATCATGATCTCATCAATGCACTGATTATTCGTGCCAGTCTGGATGTCGATGCAGTTGCTCACTTGATTACGCTGCGCAATCACCTCATTCAACTGATGCCCGATGCTGCCAAGTTGCCGCTATCGGATATGATGTTGCGTCATGCCGATGTCAGCGCCATGTTGCATCGTTTATTTGCCGCCCATCATCTGCTGGCCATGCCAGAAGATTTCCTCAGCGAAGCGCGTACAGCGTTTCATCAAGCCATGTTACAGGTGGCCAGTTTAAGTGATGATCGCTGGTTTCGGGCGCTGGCTGAATTGGTCGAAGCAGGCCTTCGAACCAATGCCTTTGTGCGCCAAAGCGGTAGTCCGATTGCGATCAAGATCGATACGGCTCGCTTGAGCTTTGCGGCTCATCCGAAACCGTATCGTGAAATATTTGTACACGGCGTGCATGTTGAAGGTGTGCATCTGCGGGCAGGCCCCATTGCCCGTGGCGGTTTGCGTTATTCGGATCGTCCGGCTGATTTTCGTACCGAAGTGCTGGAGCTGATGAGTACCCAAACGGTCAAAAATGGCCAGATTGTGCCGACCGGTTCCAAGGGTGGTTTTGTGATCCGGGATGGTCAGGGGGCGGATTTTGTTTTGCAACAATACCGCAACTTTATTCGTAGCTTGCTCGCACTAACCGATAATTTAGCTGATGGGGAAAATATACCACCGGCAGGTATAAAAATAGCCGAGTGCGATCAAAACGATGCATATCTGGTTGTTGCTGCCGATAAAGGTACGGCACGTTTTTCTGACGATGCCAATGCTGAAGCGCAGGCAGCCGGATTCTGGCTTGATGATGCTTTCGCCAGTGGTGGTGAATATGGATATGATCATAAAGTGGTCGGTATCACTGCACGCGGCGCATGGATTTGTGCGACGCATCATTTTGCCAAGTTGGGAATCAATGCCAGTAAGGATGCAATGAGCTGTGTTGCCATTGGCGATATGGGTGGCGATGTGTTTGGCAATGGCATGTTACTTAATCCGGCGCTGAAACTGATTGCGGCGTTTAACCATCAGCATATTTTTCTCGATCCTGAACCCGATGTAGGGCAAGCATTTACTGAACGCAGGCGCTTGTTTGCCAAGGTCAGCGGTTGGGGTGATTACACTACAGCCTTGATTAGTGATGGCGGTGGTGTGTTTGAGCGCAGCGCGAAAACCATCAGCTTGTCGAGCAAGGTGCAGCAGGTGCTGGGCATCGATGCCAAAGCCTTGTCGGGTGAAGCCTTGATTCAGGCTATTTTATCTGCTCCGGTCGATTTGCTTTATAACGGTGGTATCGGCACCTATGTCAAAGCCAGCGATGAAACGCATGCTGAAGTGCGTGATCCGGCCAATAATCCGGTGCGTGTGGATGCCCATGATTTGCGTTGTAAAGTCGTCTGTGAAGGCGGCAATCTGGGCTTTACGCAAAAGTCACGCATCGAGTTTGCGGTTGCCGGTGGTATTATCAATACCGATGCGATGGATAATTCCGCCGGCGTGGACATGTCCGATCACGAGGTGAATTTAAAGGTGTTGTTGGCATCCTTGCCGGGTAAAGCATTAGCAGGGAAACAGCGCAACCGGTTGCTGGAAACGCTGACCGATGCCGTGACCGACCAGTGTTTGCAAGATAATCTCCTGCAATCGCGTGTGCTGACGCTGGCAGAGCTCGATGCCATTGAGCACCCACCCCGCTTGCAGCGTTTGCGTGATCAGCTTGCAGCATTGGGGTGGCTCGATCCAGCCGTTGCCCCGCGCATTGAAGACAATGATTTATTGCCTCTCCGACCACAGCTTTCCATTCTGCTGGGGCAGGAAAAAAACCGTATTCACGCCCAGCTTTCGGAAGAAGGCTTTTATCAATCCAGTGCGTTTAGTGATGTGTTGTTGCAGGCTTATTTTCCAGCCCAGCTGCATCAGAAATATGCCCAGGGCTTTAGCAACCACCCTTTGGCCAGTGAAATTATTCATACGCAAGCCGCCAACCATGTGGTGAATTATATTGGCCTGGCCGCCGTACATCATTTGCAGAGCATGCTGGAGAACAGCGTTAGCGATATCGTGGAAGCACTGTTGATTGCTGAAGCGGTGCTCGATACCAAAGCGTTGCAGGAAGCAATCTGGAATGATCAGCACGATATGGAAATCACCCTGCATTTGCAGCGCATACTGCAAGAGCAATTGATGTTATTTGCCGAAGCCTTGTTGCGTTTATGTCCGGTGCAAGGCTTGAAAAGCGATTGGATCACGATTCAACGTCAAGGCTTGGCTTGTTTTCTAAAGACCATTTCCGATCCCGGTATTGGCGCATTGGCAGGCAATCATCATGCTGACTTGCTCGATAGCATTGCCAATTCCAGTTTGAGTCAAGCCCATGCCTTGCATATGGCTGCCATACCTCAGTTGGCTCGTTCAGCCTGTGCTGTGCATTTGGCTTCAACGATGAATATTCCTTTGCAGCGCTGCCTGCTGGCCAATCAGGCTTGTTTGAAAATCTTACCGATTGAGGAAATGGAAGTGCCCTTACGCAGCTCGGACTGGGGCAGTGAAGATGCTCATAATTTGCGCCGTGAATGGCTGCATCGCCTGACCTTATTGCAAAGCCGTGCCATTGCCCAACTGTTGCAACAGCCGGGCAAGGATTTTGAGCATGTGGCCAGCACGTTATGGCAAAAACACGCCAATTGGCCAGCCCTTGAAGCCTATCGCGAGCGCTGTTTGCAGGGTGATGCGCCTGCTCCAGTCAGCGGTGAAGGGCGTCGCACGGAATCAAAATACATGCGCTTGTTACTGGCGCTGACGCAATTGGAATCGGTGATTGATCGTCCCGATTGCTGTGTGCCGGGTGAGTGTTCTGCGTGATAACATGTTCAGCTTATCCGCATGAATATCAGAGACACAATTAAACGGGTTATGCACTCGCTGTCGCATTCATGGGCATATTCTCAATTGTATCCACGCTCGTATCCACTTTGGCATCGACCATGCGGCGGCTGGATGGTGTGTTTATTTGCATCGGTTTTAAACCCAGTTTGCTGAATAAAGCCTGATCATTCTCGGCATCCTGATTGCCGGTGGTGAGTAGTTTCTCGCCGTAGAAAATCGAGTTGGCACCGGCTAAAAAGCATAACGATTGCATTTCTTCGGACATGACTTCGCGTCCGGCGGAGAGGCGTACATGAGAGCCTGGCATGGTGATGCGGGCAATGGCGATGGTGCGGATAAATTCAAAATTATCCAAGCCCGATGCGAACTGTTCGTCATCGGCGACCGGCGTACCCTCTACTTTCACCAGCATATTCACCGGCACCGATTCCGGATGCGGGTTCATGTGAGCCAATTGTGCTACAAGGCCGGCGCGATGACGGCGTGTTTCACCCATGCCTACAATGCCACCACAGCACACACTCATGCCGTTGGCGCGTACATGCTTTAATGTGTCGAGGCGTTCATCATAGCTGCGGGTGGAAATAATCTGTTTGTAATATTCCGGATCGGTATCGAGATTGTGATTGTAATAATCCAGGCCGACTGCTTTTAAACGTGCAGCCTGATCGGCATTGAGCATGCCGAGCGTGGCACAGGCTTC
>CAZKHV010000039.1:0-9100 GCA_964552605.1 uncultured Zetaproteobacteria bacterium
ATTCCGGCTTTTACCTTGGCTGTACCCGGTTCATTAAACTGAGTGGGTTGAGCGGAATTGAATAAAATCGGTTCGCAGCAGCAAAGACATTGGCCGACTCTGTATAGCTTTCGCCGTTGCCCGTACGCGATGCGAGCCAGAATGGCCTTGCATTATGCTGGTATTCAATGCGAGCTGCGTGAAATTTTGTTGCGTGATAAACCTGCAACAATGCTGGCGATTTCGCCCAAGGCAACGGTGCCGGTTTTGCAATTAGCGGATGGGCGAGTGATTGATGAAAGTCTCGATATTATGTCTTGGGCATTGCCTGAGAATGATGCCTACTTGCAGGCTGATGCGGATGAAATGTCCGATTTGATTGCGTTTAATGATGGTGTTTTCAAACAGCATTTGGATCGTTACAAATATCAGCAAGGCCTTGAACCGGATGAGGTGCAGGCTGTTGTTGATGCGGCATGTCTTTTTTTGAACCGGCTGGATCAGCGTTTGGCACAATCGAAGTTTTTAGTTTCCGATGCGGCCAGTTTGGCTGATATTGCGTTGTTTCCCTTTGTGCGCCAATTTGCAGCGGTGGATCGAGGGGCTTTTGAAGCCTTGCCATTTGTGCATCTGCAACGATGGTTGAGCGGCTGGCTGGATGATCGGCGTTTCAAGGCGATTATGCTAAAACGGCAGCCATGGCATGCTGGTGATGATGCTGTTTTTCTTTTGTGAGTTGGTTCAGGCCAGTTTCTGATGATTGTTAAATATCAGCGGATTGTTCTTTTTTATCGGCTGTATAGGTGCAAGCTTATACCTGCGCGGGGAAACTGTTACACTGCCGCAAAATTTATGGCTTGGTAGTATGAGCGCTGCTTATGGGCTCTCTGCCGGGTAAAAAGGGTTTTAATATGATGGGACAGAATTTGAGTGAACAGGATATGTTGGCCATGTATGAAGATGCGGGGGCGCTGTTGAACGGGCATTTTATTCTGTCCAGTGGGCGGCATTCGGCACGTTATTTGCAATCGGCGTTGGTGTTGATGGATATTGCCAATGCGACAGCGCTGGCCACGGAATTGATGAAAAAAATCGATGCGGATGGCATTGATATGGTGGTTGCTCCTGCCATTGGTGGTTTGGTGATTGGTCAGGAAGTGGCGCGTTTGATGCAGAAGCCGTTTATCTTTACCGAACGCAAAGAAGGTGAAATGCAGCTGCGTCGTGGTTTTACGATTCCTGCCGGAAGCAAGCTGTTGGTGGTGGAAGATGTGATTACGACTGGCGGTTCGGTGTGCGAATGCATGGCTGTGGTGCGTGAACATGGTGGTGTGCCGGTCAAAGTGTTGGCTGTGGTGGATCGTGCGCCAGCGGCACTCGATCGTTTTGATGTGCCCTATGCGACGGTGATTCAGTTGGATGTGGAAACCCACGCGGCTGATGCTTGCCCGATGTGCAAGGACGGTGCGATTGAAGCGGTGAAACCGGGCAGCAGGACGGTGAAGTAGATAGTTACTGATGAGCGCGGAGCGTGTGACGGGATTCGTTTTTTACCCTGTACCCTCTGCATCTTTTGTGTAGGACGTTTAGAAACTGTGATCACGGTCATGGTTTCAATGTTCGGTGTTATGATGGTTGTGTGTTTTTAAGAAGGAGTTTTGATGACTGATCCGGTATTACGCTGTTTCCCCTTTGGTGGGGTTGGCGAATTTGGTAAAAATATGATGGTCTATGCCATTGATGATGATGCGGTGATTGTGGATTGCGGCATGGGCTTTCCCGAGCCGGGGCAACACGGCATTGATGTGGTGGTGCCGGATATTTCAGCGCTCGATGAGCTGGGTTTGAATATCCATGCGATGCTGATCACGCATGGCCATGAAGATCATATTGGTGGTTTGCCGCATTTGTTGCCGCAATTGCAGTTGCCGGTGTATGGCACGGAAGTAACCTTGGCGTTGATTAAATCGAAGATGACCGAACGCGGTTACAAGGCCGATCTAAGGCGTTTGCCGGAAAATGGAACGTGCATTGATGTTGGCCCGTTTAAGGTCGAAGGCGTGCCGGTGACGCATTCGATTATGGATGCGGTATCGATTGCTATTCATACGGTGCTGGGTGTGATTATTCATACTGGCGATTTCAAGTTTGATCCTTCGCCCATTGATGGGCGCACATCGGATATTCATCGTTTTTCACAGCTCGGTGATCAGGGTGTGATATTGCTGGCTTCGGATTCCACCAACGCGACACGTTCGGGTAGTGGCCCATCGGAATCGGTGGTGGGCCCTGCGATGAAACAGGCAGTGAGCCAGTGCAAGGGTAAAGTCGTGGTGACCACCTTTGCTTCCAATATGTTTCGCATTCAACAGATTATTGATGCGGCCGTTGCTTGTGGTCGGCGGGTGGCAGTGGCAGGGCGCAGCCTGGAACGCAATCTGGATATTACACGCAGCCTCGATCGCTTGAAGGTGGCACCTGGTGTGATGGTGGATATCAAGCAGTGCGCTAATGTGCCCGATGCTGAATTGTTGATTATTGCGACCGGTTCACAGGGGGAATCGCGTGCGGCATTGGCACGATTAGCACAGGGTCGTTTTCGCGGTGTGAGCATCGGGGTAAATGATCTGGTGATTTTTTCATCGAGTAATATTCCCGGCAATGAGCGGGTGATTGCCGGTTTGTACAATCATATTTATCGCCGTGGTGCGCGGGTGATGCATGCCCGGCAAGCGCCATTGCATGTCTCCGGCCATGCCCAGACGCATGAATTGAAAATGATGATGCAGCTGACACGGCCGACTTATTTTTATCCAGTGCACGGTGAATATCGCAATTTGATCGAACATCGGGATTTGGCTTTGACGGTGGGCATTGCGCTTGACCATACGATTATGGCTGAAAATGGGTGTTCGGTGCAGGCCGATCGTGAATCGATTCAGACAGGGCCTGAGTTTTATGCCGGAGCGGTGTTTGTCGATGGTGAAGTGCGTGATGAAGTCGATGGCATTGTGCTGCGTGACCGTAGAGTGCTGGCCGATGATGGCATGATTTCAGCGACCGTATTGATTTCTCAGCATGAGGGCACGCTGTTGGGTGTGCCGGAACTGGTGGCGCGTGGTGTGTTGCATCAGGATGTCAGTGAGGATGTGTTGGAGCGAGCTGCCGCCGCCTTGCAGCAGTTTCTGGGACAAATGGATAAGGAATTGTTGGCCGATATCAATGTCACCAAAGAAGAAGTGCGTTTGTTTGTGCGCCGCTGGTGTAAAAAACATATCGGGCGCAGACCGATGGTGTTGCCGGTCGTATTGGCGATCTAATGTTGTTGATGGACATGGGAAAAAAACGATGAATACACGCATGATTGCGCGCGAATCGTTGGCACTATTTGTGGCTGGCATGGCTATTGTATTGATTCTGGCGATGTTCAGCTTTTCAGTGGCTGATCCGTCATTTAATCATGAAACCAGCGCTGCGGTGATGAATTTGATCGGTATCGTGGGGGCTTATGTTTCCGAT
Source organism: uncultured Zetaproteobacteria bacterium (assembly GCA_964552605.1). Classification (GTDB taxonomy): domain Bacteria; phylum Pseudomonadota; class Zetaproteobacteria; order Mariprofundales; family Mariprofundaceae; genus Mariprofundus. The sequence goes on from CAZKHV010000039.1 coordinate 3,499, forward strand.
GTGCTGTATCAGATGTTTGGTTATGCGGCCTGGTTGTGGGTTGTGCTGATGGCGACGCTGGCACAGCGCATTGCCTGGGGGCATGAACCTTATCTTGGTGGTTGGTCATCGTTGTTTTGGTTGCCCTTGATGTTGGCTGCATCGGCCTTGTTGCACGCGCATGTGGCGGCGGGCACAAGCCTTGATGTGTTGCTGTTGCCGGCCAGTGCTGGTGGTGCGCTGGGGCTGATGCTGGATGAATCGCTTTTTGTTGCGCTCGGCGGCCTTGGCCGCGATGTGCTACTGGTGACACTGATGTTGAGTAGTTTGGTGGCGGCATCGCGTTGGTCGTTGTTGATGTTGCTGAAAAAAATCTATGCCTGGGTATTGGTCGTTTGCCGTTGCTTGGGAGTCGTGGTTGCTCGTATGCTGTCGAAGGCAGCGGATAAAAAGGATCGCATTGAGGCGCATGAAACACGCAAGAAAACGCGCAAGAAAATGCCGGTTCATATTGCCGAGTCGGAAGCGGAAGTGGCTAAACCGGCGAAAGTGACGGTATCGCGCCGAGCCAAGCAGGATCAACAGGTGGAACTGGCTTTTGATGAGCCCTCGAAATCCGGTTTTAAATTGCCATCGTTGAGTATTTTTGAACGTGTGAATGAGACACAGAAAGATCATAACCCTGAGACATTGCAGGCGGTTGCGCGCATGCTGGAAAAGAAACTATTGGATTACAGGGTGGAAGGTAAAGTGTTGGCTGTGCAGCCGGGGCCTGTGGTGACGCAGTTTGAACTGGAGCCATCGCCGGGTACAAAGGTGAGTCGTGTCGTGGCCTTGCAGGATGATCTGGCGCGATCGATGGCTGCGATCAGTGTGCGTGTGGCGGGTAATATTCCGGGTAAAAATGTGATCGGAATTGAAATCCCCAACGAGTCGCGTGAAATGGTGTTGTTGCATCAGATTTTCTCAAGCACGGAGTTTGCCAATAAAAAAATCACCTTACCGTTAGCGCTTGGGGTTGATATTTCGGGTAAACCGGTGGTGGCGGATCTGGCAAAAATGCCACATCTGTTGGTTGCAGGGACAACCGGATCGGGTAAGTCGGTGGCAGTGAACGCTATGATTTGTTCGATTCTGATGAATAAAACACCGAAGGAATTGCGTTTGATTCTGGTGGATCCAAAAATGTTGGAACTCTCTGTGTACGATGATATCCCGCATTTATTAACACCTGTGGTGACCAATCCGGCCAAGGCGGCCAAGGCACTGAATTGGGCGGTCTATGAAATGGAGCGGCGCTATCAGCTGATGAGCGAAGCGCGGGTACGCAATCTCGAAGGCTATAATAAAGCGGTCGATACGATGGAAGGGGTGGAACGCATGCCTCAGATTGTGATTATTATCGATGAGCTGGCCGATTTAATGATGGTGGCGGGTAAAGAGGTAGAGCAGTCAATTTGCCGTATTGCGCAGAAGGCTAGAGCGGCCGGTTTGCATTTGATTCTGGCGACACAGCGCCCCAGCGTGGATGTGATTACCGGTTTGATTAAAGCAAATTTGCCAAGCCGATTGTCGTTTCAAGTTTCATCCAAAATTGATTCACGCACTATTCTCGATCAGATGGGTGCAGAGCAATTATTGGGGCATGGTGATAGTTTATTTTTGAGTGGGGGACGTGATTTAACCCGTGTGCATTGTGCGTTTGTGTCCGATGCGGAAGTGATTGATCTGGTTGAACATCTGAAAACACAGGGTGATCCGGATTATAATGAGGGCATCTTTGAAGCGCCAAGTCCCAATGATTCGGCGGGTGGAATGTCTGGTGGCGCGGGTGAAGAGCAGGATGAGAAATACGATGAGGCGGCTGAGTTGGTCATTGAAAAGGGGCAGTGCTCGGTGTCGATGGTGCAGCGCTATTTGCGTATCGGATACAATCGTGCCAGCCGTTTGGTGGAACAGATGGAGCGCGAAGGTTTGGTGAGTGCGCCGGGTTCCGGCGGTATTCGTAAGGTGATGGCGCGCAGCTCTGAAGCCGGTGGCGGGGTAATCGAATGATAAGAACTGTTATGAAAACGGGTATGTTAAGCGTATTACTGAGTCTGTTGTCCGTTTCCTTTGCAACTGCGTTATCGGCAGCCACGGTCACCCAGCAATGGGATCTGGATGGCAAGGAAGAAAATATTCAGCAACCGCGCAGTGATTTCTTTGACCGCAGTATCAAACGGTTATCGAAGTTGCCGGGTTTTGATTGCCGTTTTGATCAGTTGTTGGCTTTTTCCGATGGTGGAGGAAAACATTATTCGGGTACGCTGGCGGTATTAAAACCCAAACGCTTTCGCTGGCAGTATTTACAGCCCTATGAGCAACTCTATCTCGGTGATGGAAAAATGATTTGGCATTATGAGCCGGATTTGATGCAGGCTGAGCGTTTGGATAATCTGGAAGCGGTGGATTCATCGGTGATGGGTTTACTCGATGGCAGTATCAAGATGTCCGATATTAAGATGTACAAGCGTGAGTACGATGCCAAGCTGGATATTCAACGCTATCAGGTGCGTTTGAAAAACTCTCCGAAAGTCTGGTTGGGTTTCTCAAAATATGGAGATCTGGTGTATATTGAACGGCAGGACATGCTGGGTAATAGCAATCAGATGCGTTTGTCGGAATGTTCGTATATTGCCCCAACGAAAAAAATATTTAGTTTCACGCCGCCGGAAGGTGTTGATGTACTGGATATGCGCAAATAAAGGATATGAGATGAAAAACGTATGGATGACTAATATTTGGAAGGGCATTGGCTTAGCGCTGTTGGGTGGGAGCTTGTGCGCTCATGCCGGTGGTTTTGAGCAGGCCAATCAATCCGCTGCAGGAGTGGGGGTGGCAAATGCATTTACGGCCACCGCCAATGATGCATCGGCGGTGGTTTATAACCCATCCGGTATGGCGTGGCTCTCCGGTGTGAATGTGACGGTTGGCCTCGATATGGAGTTTCGTAATTCATCGGTGAAACTGCCAGTCGGTATTGCGCCAAATAGTGGTTCAGAACCTACGCTGGGTTATATTTTTGCCACTTGGTCACCCTTGGATAGTGATATCTCTGCGGGTGTTGGTTTTGCGCCATTGTATTATATTAACAACGACTGGGGCAGCAATCTCGGGCCGAACGCGGGTCTTAGCAAGCTGACGGTGGATCATCTTACTGGTGATGTGGTATATGCTGTCAACAGTAGTTTGGCGCTCAGCTTGGGGGCGGATTGGTATGTTTCGCGGGTGAATTTAACACAGGGCGCAAATTCATTTCGTGGTAACAATTTTGCCGGTTTCGGTGGTCATGTGTCGTTGATGTGGAAACCGGCATTGGGTTGGTCGATGGGGGCAATGTTGCGCTCCGGTGCAAGTATCGATGTGACAGGCAAGAGCAGTGACAGCATGGCATTCAAATTGCCGGATCAAGTGACTCTCGGCATCGCGCATGACTTTAATGATGTCTGGCGTTTGGAAACGGATGTGAAATGGACACGCTGGTCGACACTGAAAGATATGAGTGTGAAAACTGTAGGCATTGTCACTCAGCCGAATGTCTTGAATTTGCGTGATACATTCACTGTGATGGCCGGTTTGACGTGGACATGGCGTGAAAACACCCAGTTCCGTTTTGGTTACGCTTATGATCAGGCCGCCAATCAATCGGCTGGATTTAATCCGTTGATAGCCGATCAGGATGGGCACAAATTGAGTGCGGGTGTGGGTGCTGATGTTTATAATATGCATGTGAACCTGGCTTATCAGTATGGTTATTACAGCAAAAAAACGGTCACAGGTAAATTTGCTGGAACCTATCGTGATCGCCGACAAAGCATGCTGTTGTCGGTTTCCAAGAAATTCGATTAACTGATGTGACTGGGTGAGCGGCAGGCAAGTTTCGTTCTTGGAGCCTTTGGTAGTTGATGTTGCGACTCCATTGGCATATCGAGTGCGGCCAAAGCAATTGCAAGATGTGGCAGGTCAGGCTGATCTGACTGCGTCCGACTCATGGTTTGCTATCATGATTGCCGAAGCGCGCTGTTGTTCCTGTGTGTTTTGGGGGCCGCCGGGGGTGGGTAAAACAACCTTGGCTCATGTCATGGCTGAGGCTTCGGACATGCCGTTCACAGCATTATCGGCTGTATCGGCAGGCAAAGCGGAAGTGCAAGCGGTGGTTCGGCAGGCACAGCAGAGCGGTCAAACATGGCTGTTGTTTCTGGATGAAATCCATCGTTTTAATAAAGCCCAGCAGGATGTGTTGCTGCCCTATATCGAAGATGGCACATTGGTCTTGGTCGGTGCAACGACTGAAAACCCATCGTTTTCCTTGAACAATGCCTTGTTGTCGCGCTGTCGGGTGGTGGTACTGAAAGCTTTGGATGTGGATGCGATTGAAGCCATTTTGAAACGTGCGTTTGAACAATTGCAAACACAAACACAGGCGCTGGCTTTTGATGTGCATGCGGATGCGTTGCGTTGGCTGGCTGCCAATGCCGATGGTGATGCGCGTTATGCCTTGAATGGGCTGGAAGCTTTGTTCGATGCCGGTGCATCCCAAACATGGACAAAAGCGGATGTTAAAAAACAAAGTTTAAGACGTGCCGCGCGTTATGATCGTGATGGTGATGCGCATTATGATTTGATCTCGGCGTTGCATAAATGCATTCGTGATTCCGATGCGGATGCGGCGCTGTATTGGTTGGCACGCATGCTGGAGGCGGGTGAACAGCCGCTGTATATTGCCCGCCGATTGATTCGCATTGCGACCGAAGATATTGGCTTAGCCGATCCGAAAGCGTTGAATGTGGCGCTGGATGCGCATCGCATGTTTGAAATTCTGGGTTCACCGGAAGGCGAGCAGGGCTTGTTTGAGGTGGTGATTTATCTGGCTCTGGCGGCCAAGAGCAATGCGGCTTACAAAGCCGAAAAAGCTGCACGGCAGTTGGCGAAACAAACGCAGCAGGCCGATGTGCCGATGCATTTAAAAAATGCGCCGACGAAACTGATGAAACAACTGGGCCATGGGCATGGTTATCAATATGCGCACAATGCTGTGGACGGGGTGGTTGAGCAGCAGCATTTCCCCGATGGTGTGGCTGCCGAGATACTTTATCAGCCGGGTGAACGTGGTTTTGAACGCACCTTGCAAGAGCGCGTGGCATGGCTGCAGCAGCGGCGGAAAGAGCGCAGAGAGATAAACCCAAAGGGGTCTGCATGATGATCAAAGAACTGGCTGCTGTCGCCGTTGGTGGAGCAGCAGGAGCGGTATTGCGCTGGTTGGTGGCATCAGGTGTGCAGAAAGCGGCTGGTGGCGCGTTTCCCTGGGGTACGTTTACGGTCAATGCGCTGGGCAGTTTTCTGCTGGGTTTTTTGTTTGTCTGGTTGATTGAGCGATCTTCCGCCAGCGAGTTGGTGCGATTGGCTGTAACGGTTGGTTTTTTAGGTGCTTTTACAACCTTTTCCACCTATTCGTTTGAATCCATTCGACTTTTGCAGGAAGGCGCATTCACGCTCGCTTTTGGTAATATTATCGGCCAAGTCGTGTTGTGTTTGTTGTTGACTTGGATGGGTGTTCAATTGGCGCGGGTTTTATAATTCA
>CAZKHV010000040.1:0-7398 GCA_964552605.1 uncultured Zetaproteobacteria bacterium
CATGATAGATATAAGAGTAGGTCTGCTCTTTTGTTGTTAACTGTACCAGCTACCACCGAGATCTAACCTGGTTCGCTGGTCGGAATCGTCAGATTTGTATAAAAGTAATGACCGGGGCTTATCGGCACGCTGCTGCTTACCGCCTGCTCACAAGCGATAAAAAATATTAGTGAAAACAATAAACCACCAGCCCCACAAGCAGCCGTCATAGCCACTGCTCAAGTAAAAACAGAAAAGCTGAAACTTACACATTTTTTACCCACCACCCATCAGGACCCTTTACTGGCAGGTATTCAGCCAGCAGATATTGCAATGACAAAAGCACTGGCTAAACAAAACTTTCAACGCAGTTGGAAGACAATAAGCACACGCTCCCGTTTTGTGCGCGAGCGGCTGTTAGCCACACTGAAAAAATTAAATGCCCCCAGCTCGCTGCAAGTGCTCCCTGCCGTAGAATCGACCTATGACCCTTATGCCTTATCCCATGCTGGTGCATTGGGTTTATGGCAGCTGATGCCACGAACAGCGCGTGTGCTTGGCGTGGAATCAAACAAAAAACGTAATGGCCGCAGAAATATTAGTATTTCAACCGCTGCGGCCATTCGTTATCTGCAAAAGATACACCAGCGCTTCAATAGCTGGCCTCTGGCCATTGCGGCATACAATATGGGTCCTTATGCTGTTGCGAAACGTTTAAAGAAACGGCCCTGGAAAGATTCGGATGGCCTCGAAAATATGCCTATCCCGGCCAGTACCCGGGCTTATGTACAACATGTGATCGGCTTAGCCGCTCTCCTGCATGATGAGACATTTCAATTTCCAGACCCCATCACAACCAAGCCTCTGGAAGTACAAGCGCCGATTGATCTGCAACGTCTGGCAAGGCTCAGTGGCATGACAGAAAATGATATATTTCGTTTTAACCCAAGCCTGAATCAAGCTCAATACTTGCATGAAAAAGTTACCATTCATGTACCAATCTCGCATTACACAACCGTTCAAAACAACGTGTCGATAGCTGGACCGCTCTATGTCAACAAAACCATTCAACAGGGGGATAACCTATGGGCTATCGCCCGCGCTCACCATACGTCGGTCGAAGCAATCAAAAACCTCAACGCAGGTATGGGCAGATATTTACGTATTGGCCAACATTTAAAAGTGCCTGCCAACCGCTTCGCTCAAACCAGCGCTAACCATAATCCATTATTATCCGGCGGCTATCGCATGCGCTACAAGGTTCGCTCTGGCGATTCCCTCTGGCGCATCGCCAATCGATTCGGCACCACAGCAAAAGCCATTGCCCGGGTGAATCAAATTCGCCAAAACCATCTCATTCGCGCTGGCGATTTCCTGTGGGTATTCGCCAAGGTACGCCCAAGCTGAATATCTTGAAGTCTTTTAGCCTGATCATCGTGCTGAGCGCCTTATTGATGAGCTGCTCTCAATCGGAGCAATCCACTCCCATCGATTATAACCGTGTTGCAAGTATCCCAGCCACCGGAGATCGTCTGGTTGAAGCGAGCATTGGCGATGCCAGCAACCTTATTCCAATGATTGCAGGTGATGCATCGAGCCATGCTATAGCAGGTCAATTGTATTTATCGTTACTTAAATACGATAAAGATTTGAATCTAGTCGGGCAATTGGCCAAATCATGGGATATATCAAGCGATAACAAAACCATTACCTTTCATTTACGTGACAATTTAAAATGGACCGATGGCAAAGCGTTCACTGCTGCCGATTGCCTATTCACCTTAGAACTCATTCAGGATGAACATACCCAAAGTGCCTACAAGGCGGATTATGCTCTGGTTCAGGCATCCGAAAGCCCCGATCCTCTGACCTTTGTCGTGCATTATGATGAAGCCTTTTCCCCTGCCCTATCATCATGGTCATCGCTGGCCATACTGCCCAAACACATTTTCGATGGTGTCGATATTATGAAAACCACATTATCACGCCACCCTGAAGCAACCATCGGGCCATATCAATTGGCCGACTGGCAGTCACAGCAATCGATATTGATGCGTGCCAACCCGAACTACTTCGATGCTCCTGTGTGGATTAGCGAACGCCTTACCCGCATTATTCCTGACCGGGCCACACAGTTCCTGGAACTCAACGCCGGACGATTGGATTCGGTCAGCTTAAGCCCGATTCAATATACGCGTTTATTTGATACCAAGCCGATATTAAAAAATAATTTCAACCGCTTCAAGTATCTGGATTTTGTTTACACCTATCTCGGTTTTAATCTCAAGCGCGCGCCGTTTAACAATATCCGCGTACGTCAGGCCATTGCCTATGCCATTGATCGACAAGAAATTCTCGATGGTGTGCAGCTTGGACTGGGGGAAACTATCGCCAGCCCCTACAAGCCCGGCACATTCTGGGTCAACCAACATCTCAAACCACGTCCATTTCAACCGGAAAAGGCCAAGTCCATGCTCGCTGCAGAGGGCTGGAAAGATACGAATGGCGATGGCATTCTGGATAAAAACGGCAGAGCCTTCGCATTCACTATTTTAACCAACAACGGAAACAAACAACGCGCCGATGCCGCCACCATCATGCAACACCGCCTTAAAGCTATCGGTATCAAAGTAACGATTCGTTTGGTTGAATGGTCGGCATTTATCGAGAACTTCATCAATAAACGTCAATTCGATGCCGTTATCCTTGGCTGGTCGTTATCACCGGATCCAGATCAGTTCACCATCTGGCATTCATCGCAGACAGGAGAGCGACAATTTAACTTTTTATCCTACAACAATGCAGCAGTCGATGCTGCACTGGAACATGCACGCCGTACCTTTGACCGCCAACAACGCAAACACTATTACGACATTATGCAACAGGAGATTTATAATGATGTACCGATGGTATTTCTCTTTGCGCCTTACTCGCTTCCCGTGATGCACAAACGCTTTCGCGGCATCAAACCGGCACCTGCCGGTATCGGTTATAATAGCGAACATTGGTATGTGCCGGCTGAATTACAAAAGTATCGCATCACATCCATCGCACCATAATCTCCACTCGCCAATATTGTTCGTTGAACTTCCGATATGGAAAGGCGATAGTTCTACATCCAACACTTTCGGGAGGCTGCTATCTCTATATCCAATCAACTCTCTTTATCGGACCAACTCGAACGCATTCGACACGAACAAAACATGGCCTGCATTATCATCATTGATGGTGAAGGGCGATCCATCTGCCAGGTCGGAGAAACACCAGAGGGCGAAGAGTTTGCACTGTATTCGCCTATGGTCATGGAAACCACCCGTCGCATGGCGATATGTGGCGGTTTTGGTGATCCTATTTGCAACGGAGTTATTCTCAAACAGGGCAAAATATTAATCACCCATGAGACCGCTATTGGTGATGTCGTGATATATACATCCCTACTTTGCCAGAACAAAGTACCGTCCGGTTTACTGGCTATCCTCAATCAAATTTCCGACTTGGTAGCAAACGAGTTTTAATCCTTCAGTTGAAGATAATGAGACTAAAACACTGATTTAAGAGATTAATTCCTGCCAGCGTTTTTCCAGTCGTTTCACTGAAACAGGTACTGATGTTTTTAAATTCTGTGCAAACAACGATACCCGCAGCTCTTCCAGCAGCCAGCGGTAATCCGATAGCGGCTGGCAATCCTCACCATGCTGGGTGCGTTGTTGGTATTCATGCTGATAAACCTGCCATAAACCCTGCATGACGTTGCTATGGATCTGATCCTGTTTGAGATTAGGGCCTGCCCGCGCCAAGCGTACTTCAGCAGCTTGTATAAAACGCGGAAAATGTTGCAAGCAGGTCGCTGGCGTATGTCGCACAAAGCCATCCCCCATCAGCATATCCAGCTGAGCTTGAATGTCCGCCACGATCGGACTCAAGGCTGCAGCACGCACCTGGCTTATTTTCTGCTGCAACAAAGCATAGCCTTTAAAGATATCAACGATATACCCAGCCAAACGAGTACCATGATCAACAATGTCGGCTCGCTGCGCTTGCAGATGCGCCTCAAAGTCTGTCTGATTGCGCGGGACGACACCTTGCATAAATAACGAATCAAACACGTTGACGATCATATCATCAAGCAAATCACTGCGATGCGTCAATGTTGCATACAGCAGACTTAACTCGCGCTGTTTGGGAATATGTTTGCGCAAATATTGAACCTGAGTATTCAAGCTCAGCATAAACAACCGGCGCACCCCATCAATCATGGCCGCATCAGCGGCCTGTTTGCTTTCAAACAATTCAATGGCCACGCTCTGCTGATGATCTACCAGAGCCGGGAACAACTGCAAAATGAATCGCCCCTGCCGTTGCTCAATCACTGCGGGTAGCACGCCGAAATCCCAACGTATAATGCCTGTGCGCCGGATATCTGCATGTGCATCGGAGTGTTTTAAATCACCCTGTTTCAATCCATCACGCTGCTGCTCTCTGCTAGGCACATTCCCCTGCTTCAATCCATCTCGCACCTGCTGCGCAAAACGATGTTGCAGCAGCTGCAAATTCGTATCGCGAGCAATGCTTTTCCCCTGCTCATCATAAATAGAAAAGCTGATATGCAAATACTGCGGCAATTTATCCAGCGACCAGTCACGCACCGGGATTTCAATACCTGTCATACGCTGCAGCTGCTTGGAAAAAGCGCGCAATAACGAGCCCTGTGCGAAAATCATGCTTTCCGCACTGGCTTTAGCAAAATCCGGAGCCGGTACAAAATGTTTACGCTGCCCCTTGGGCAAGGCCTTGATCAAGGCGATCAGTTTCTCAACCAGCATACCCGGCACCAGCCATTCAAAGGCATGCGCTTCAAGTTGCCCCAACGCCGCCAGCGGCACATGCACCGTAATGCCATCGGCTTTATGGCTGGGATCAAAATGGTAGCTGAGTTTCAAGTTCAACTGTTTCACCTGCATGCGATTGGGAAACATGCCAGCATCGATCGCACTGGCATGTTCGTGCAACAACACCGCTTCGGACATGAACAACAAACGCGGCTGCTGCACTTCTACCGACTTGCGCCAATGCTCAAACGATTTACCCGTACAAATATCAGCCGGTATGCATGCATCAAAAAAGTCATAGCGAGCCTGCTCATCGGCCAGCAAATCTTTGCGCCTACTTTTATGCTCCATCTTCTCAAGTTTATGCACTAAAGACTTATTATATTTGAAGAATTCACCACGTGTGTGGTATTCCATCTGCACCAGCGCATGGCGAATAAACAGCTCTCGCGACAGCTCGGGATCAATCGAGCCATAGTGCGTACGACGGCGCTTGATGATCGGCAAACCATACAAGGACACTTTTTCATACACGAGCACTTGAGCCGCTTTAGCCGACCAATGCGGTTCACTGTAGTGGCGCTGAATCAAATGCGGTGCAAGAGATTCCAGCCAGGTCGGATCAATGGGCGCTGCACAACGGGCAAAGACACGCGTCGTGGCCAACAGGCTGGCCGCCATCAACCATTGCGGTGGTTTCTTGCTCAGCGATGAACCCGGAAACAAAAACAACTGCAAATTGCGTGCGCCCAAATAACCTTTTTCCGGATGTTTAAGTGCAATATGACTCAACAGGCCAGATAATAAGGAGCGATGCACACAACCCGCTTCAGCTTTCTGCTGATTGAGTTTCATGTTCAGTTCCCCTACCACACTGAGCAACTGACTATGCAAATCATGCCATTCGCGCATGCGCATAAACACCAGATAATGCTGCTGGCACATCCGCTTCAATTTCGCACGACTGACATGCTTAGCCTGCTCATGGTACCAGTTCCATAATTTAACCCAGGATAAAAAATCCGATGTTTCATCCTTAAACAAGCGGTGCTTGGTATCCGCCTGCTGTTGAAACTCAGCCGGTCGCACATGCGGATCCTGTACCGACAATGCCGATACAATAATCAACACTTCGTGCAGGGATCGCTCCTTATCCGCCTGAATCAACATGCGCGCCAGGCGTGGATCGAGAGGTAACCGAACCATACTCTGCCCTATCTTCGAGAGTGTTCTCGGCTCGCCCTGCACTTGTGGCTCAATAGCCTGCAGCTCCTCCAGCAAACGATAGCCATCACCGATGGCGCGTTTCTCCGGCGCTTCCATAAAGCTAAAATCTTCAATCCGCCCAAGACCTAAACTGAGCATCTGTAAAATCACTTTAGCCAGATGGGTGCGCCGAATTTCCGGATCCGTATGTTCGGGACGATTATTAAAATCATCTTCCGCATATAGACGGAAACAAACACCGGCAGCCACCCGCCCACAACGACCGGCACGCTGATTCGCACTGGCCTGAGAGATGGCCTCAATGGGTAAGCACTGAATCTTGCGCTGACTGCTGTATCGACTAATCCGTGCCACACCCGAATCGATAACAAAACGAATACCCGGCACCGTTAGCGATGTTTCCGCCACATTCGTCGCCAGTACAATGCGTCTGCCGCGATGGGTTTTAAATATCCTATCCTGTTCCGCCGGAGACAAACGAGAATACAAGGGCAGGATTTCCGTATCGGCCATGCTATGCTGTTGCAGCGCATGCGTAAGATCACGAATCTCACGTTCACCGGCTAAAAAGATCAGTATATCACCCAGCCGGTCATAACTGGCCGCTTCATCGACTGCGGCAATAACAGCCTGATGAAAATGATTATCCGCATTGTTATCCCTATTCTTGTCCGAACGGTTATCCCCATTATTCTCCGAACTATTGCCAGTGATCCCGGGTGGCCGGTATTCGATATCCACCGGATAACTGCGACCACTCACTTCAATAATCGGAGCACCATTAAAAAACTGCGAGAAACGTTCAGTATTGATGGTGGCCGAAGTAATAATAATTTTCAGATCTCGGCGCTTGGGTAAAATAGCTTTCAAATAACCGAGCAAAAAATCAATATTCAAACTGCGTTCATGCGCTTCATCGATAATAATCGTATCGTATTGCCATAATAATGCATCGTGTTGCACTTCAGCCAGTAAAATACCATCGGTCATCAGTTTAATATAACTGTTGCGGCGGGTCTGATCGGAAAAACGGATTTTGTACCCCACCGCCTCACCAATCCGGCTACCCAATTCCTCGGCAATACGTGTTGCCACACTGCGCGCAGCGATCCTGCGCGGCTGTGTATGACCGATCATGGCTTTCACACCACGCCCCAGTTGCAGACAAATTTTAGGAATTTGAGTTGTTTTACCCGAACCCGTTTCCCCCGCCACAATCACCACCTGATGCTTTGCAATCGCATCGGCAATGCTCTGACGCATCCGACTGACCGGCAACACATCCGGATAATGAATCTCCGGCAATGCCGCTTTGCGCTCAAGCAGTAATTGTTTCGACTGCTCAATATCACGCTGCAACTGG
>CAZKHV010000040.1:7498-8970 GCA_964552605.1 uncultured Zetaproteobacteria bacterium
TACGCATACGCCGCAAACGATTGCGAAACGAGCGCTGTTGCGATTGCATGCATAACGCAATATCGGTAGACAATAGGTTCAGTTGTTGGATTTGATCATTCATAAGAGTTGCGGAGTATATGTCTTTCCTCAGCTCCGAACAGCCATGCAATCACAAAACAGCCCAACGAAGTAAGCTCTACCACCTTTAACCCAATTCGGATGAAAAAAGTCGTGAAAAACATAATCTAAGTTTTGAAGTGACAGTGTAGACCTGTAGATCTATTTTTTAAATTTTTACTATTTCTGTTTGACCCCATGCATAATCTGCTCCACCCGCTTTCGATTCACACCGAAATCCGAGCGACCTGCTCGCGATGCTGAACGAATGTGGATCAGCCCATGACTGACATCACGACGCAATTCGACATCATCAACAAAATGAAATAGCGCTGAGGAAAATGTAGCGTGCAAGTATTCACCATCATCCTGCTCAATCTTCCCGCCCAGATGCACAATGATTTCCCTTAACACTTGCCAACTATCATCATCTGCATTGAGCGCAGCTATCGCATGTTCAGGGCTAGCCTGAGTATGATATTCACTGCACACACAATTGGGTGAATCCGGGCAAGCACGCAGCAAGCCCTCCTGCAATCCGATCGTTTGCGGTTGTTTTTGCGATTGAATCGCCATCATAATGTAAGCCAGCAAGGCGCTAACAGCAAGCACAGATACGCTAATCCATAACCATTTCATTCTGTTTTCTCCACGAATCCATATTCGTTTAGCAATAAACCTATTGGTATTTCTTCACACGCATGTACTGACGGTTGTCGTAACACGCTCTGCTCTTTAGGATTTATCATAATAATTCAGGCACAATATAGTGGAGATGACATGGACGTTCAAAAAAAGAGTGATGACGAGGCTGAAAAAGGCAACGATATTCTCGATTCCGATGAGCTGATGGATTTGGATATAGCTCTTGATGACTTAACAGAATCCTTGGATACAAGCAAAAAAACCGACAACATCGAAACAACCAATGACATTTTAAACCATGCATTAAGCGATACGCTGGAAGATCTACCTGACCTCGATAGCCCTGATTTGAATCAGCCCGTTATAAATGAAACAGATGTGAATGTACCTGATGAAAAGCAAACAGATACGCATATGGCTGAGTTGAACAACGCGGATTTGGACAGCGCTGGACTCGCTGCAGAAGAAGCACAACAAGCTGCTAGCCTCGCAGCAGAGGCTGCAGTGGAAGCGGAAGCCAATGCGGTTGCCGAAGCACAAGCAGCAGCTGATGCCATGGCTGCGGCCAAACAAGCTATGGCCGCAGCGGAAAAAGCAGAACAAGCAGCCGCAAACGCAAAAAAAGCAGCGCAAGCCAAAGCTGAGGCTGAAATGAAAGCGGCTGAAGAAGCAAAAGTAGCGCTTGAAGCTGAGGCAAAAGCCAAAGCAGAGGCTAAGGCAAAAGCCAA
>CAZKHV010000041.1:0-8895 GCA_964552605.1 uncultured Zetaproteobacteria bacterium
ATTTAATCAGCAAGTATATTTTCAGCGGTAAGGAGTAATCATTTCACCTCGAACCTGCCCACTCAACTTGTAAACTTATGCCCTCAAACACCAACTAACGAATAAGGAGTCGACCATGAAACAAATCCACCTGAGCCTCATGATGATACTTAGCATGCTTTTTTCTTTACCCGCATGGGCTGAGAGTGATCAGGCCGGCCCAAAAGCGGTTATTGAAAACACCATCACTGCAATGCTGGACGTACTCGAACAGCGTCAAGATAAAAACGCCATCTCAAAACAGGATCGAGCAGCCATTCGCCAAACCATTGAAGGCAAGTTTGACTATCGTTCCATGGCCAAACGCAGCCTCGGCAAACCATGGAAAAAGCTCGCGGAAACAGACAGGGAACATTTTACCGATGTTTTTCGCGACTTGCTGGAACGCTCTTATGGCAACCGATTGAGTGCCTATAAGGGGCAAAAAGTAACGTTTGCCGATGCTGAGATCAAAAAGCACAAAGCCCGCGTTAAATCAACCATCATCGATGGCGCACGCAAAACACCGGTAGAATATCGTCTGCACCAAACCAAGAGCGGTTGGCAGGTGTATGATATCCGCATTGAAGGCACCAGCATGGTACGCACGTTTTATCAGGACTTTAAATCCACCCTCGATAGCGGTGGTTATCAAAAACTGGTCAATGTACTGGAAGAGAAAGTTGCGAAATTAATCGCCAAGGATCAAGGCTGAATAAGCCCGAGGCAACTGCCAAACCCGGCAGCAGACTTCAACGCGCGCTGGCATCTTGCCGGCGCGTAGTCCTTTTATTAACCTTGTTTATGACTGCCGGTGGTGCCTGGATCTATTGGAACACACCCAATATGGATAGTTTACGCCCGAGTATTGAGCAATATTTGCAACACGAGATGGGCTTGCAAGAACTCCATTTGGGTGAGTTATCCTGGTATTGGGCGGGTTTTCTCTGGCTGCAAGTCGATAAACTCGATTTTACCAGCCAGGATCATAGCCTCGCCTTCCATGACGGCAGTGCCAGTGTACGGATTCCACTGCGTTCACTATTCAATGGTGATATATCGCCAGATAAAATCCGTTTGAGCCACGGCAAGCTTGATATCACCATCACCAACTCAAGCGCCCTCAACTTACCACCTCAACTCATCCTTAAAGATATGCACATCAACTGGCGCTTTCCCTCCACACAAGGCTCCGATGATTGGCAGGGTGAACTATCCGGCATCGAACTCACACTCAATACAAAGCAACGTAGTCTTAAGGCCACATCTCCAGCACTCACCCTGTCCGCGCAATGGGACAACGACGGTTTACCAAAGCAACTCAAACTCACAAGTAAAAATCTGGATTGGCTACCGACATCCCTGCATCCATATATCAATGGCTCAGCGCAAAGCAGCTTTGCATTGCTTCGAAAGGCCAGCCGTAGTTGGAACATCCAGACATTATTCACCTCTGAACAAGCGACTGAGATCACCTTTCCAGAGAAAAGCCACGGCTACCGTTTCAACCGCCTCGAAGCAGCTATTAAAATCAACCTCAAACAGCAAAGCCCTCAACAGATTAACGTAACAGATCTCATCATTCATAAACTGCAATGGTCACTGGACGATCAACAAATTACCGCTCAAGGCCAATGGGATCATGGTTTATTGCAGCTCAAAGCAAACTCCGATCAATTGCCCATGCCATTGATCTGGTCATGGTTAAAACCTCTCGGTGACGACAGCTGGAAACACTGGTTAAGTCTCATGCAAACAGGACTGGCCAAACAATTGCATGGCGATATTGCCTTGCCCTGGCCCGCTCCACTACAGGCATGGCCAAGCAAAACAAACATCGCCGCCATGCAATACCAGCTACAGGCAGAGCTTGAGAATGCCGATATTGCACTGGGCATTTCCAGCGGCTCATTGGTACACACACGAGCCCATGTCGAGCTGAATCAAAGCGGCTTAAGCGCCCGGATTGAAGATACCACACTACCCAAACAACTGGGACATTCTACCGGCACCTTACGCATCCCGTGGGATACACTGCTGTTGCATATCAGCGGCACATCCAATGCCGATGTCCGTCACTTGCTGCAATGGTTTGCGCCCGAGCAAACAAACGATTGGCATTGGAATAAAGCCCGTGCCAACAGTCGCTTCGAATTACTCTGGGATCCAAGCCAAAGCAGCCCCAACGAAGCACGCGCCACTCTGAAGCCCGATGGTGTATGGAATATTCATGTGCTCAAGTTTCCTATCCAAGTATCGCAAGGCGAAGTGCAATGGGATCAACAGAAAGGTTTATCGCTCAAGGGCATGCATATCAAGAGCAAACACATGTACGGCATTCTCTCGCTTGAAGCAGCCCACCAAGGTGATCGCTGGCAAGTCACCGCACTAACAGCCAAAGGCTCAGGAGACCTCGCTCCGATTGCCGCACATTTCCAGCTACCCATCGCCCATGCCGCCGGCAACATTCGCAGCAGCCTGCGCTACGATGGCCAACGCTGGTTCGGTGATCTGGACATGACACAGGCCAGTTGGGAACACCTGCTTGGCTCCGACAAACAAGCCGGTGAAATATTCTCATTGCAATATCAAGGTGAGTTGAACATGCCACCAAGTTTTGATACAACAGGCAAGCAGGATTTGAAAACACAAACCAGCAAACAACTGCCCACCATTCACCTCAACAAACTGACTACGACAGGCCAGCACATCAAACTGCGTGACGGTGCAATCAGCCTCAATCAAGCCGGCCTCAAAGCGCAACTCAATGGCATACATACCCCTTCATTCAGCGGTAACCTCGCTATTGATATACCCTTTGATGACAGCATGGCATGGAAAATCGATGCCAAAGCAAGCTACCTCAACCGCAATGCTTTGCCCGACACACTGGATCACCCGGAAAAGCTGCTCGACAAAACATGGCTATTGCGCGCCGATATTGATCGTTTCGATTGGGGTGATGCACACATGAGCGGTGTGCATCTCAAACTCTCCTCGGATCAAGACAGCCTCGGAATCATGGAAGCGGCTCAGGTTCATACTAGCCAACTGGATATTTTGGATGTCGATGCCCGCTTCACCCTACCCGGTCAGGGGCAAGTGGAATTGCGTAAATTCTCAGCCACGTTTGAAAAACAACAATTAACCATGTCAGCCACCCTGAAGCCGGTCAGCGATGGTGGTATGCGCTGGACAGGCTTTGCAGAACTGCATGGTGATTTTGGGCGTTTAATGAAAGTAGGTGACTTATCAAAGCGTTTTTTGGATGGCGATGCACATTTGTTATTTTCAGGCCAAGGTATGATTTTAAAAGAGCAGCCTTGGTGGCAAGGCCTCGATGGCCGCCTGCGCATGCGTGTTGATCACGGCAGAGTACTCGAAGGCGGCACCTTTACCACGCTATTATCCGCCATCAATATCGCTCGTCTGCCCGCCCTACTATTGGGTCAGCGCAACGATCTCACCGGCCCCGGCATTATGTATGAACGTTTGCAAATGGAAGCGATTATGCAGAATCAAACCATTCGTGTGCGCAATATTGCCATGCGTTCCAGCGCATTTGATTTGATCGGACAAGGCACCATTGATGTCGATAAAAACAATATTGACCTGTACCTGGTTGCCAAACCGTTGCAAAATCTGGATGCCATTCTATCCAAAATACCCTTGGTTCGAGACCTGCTTGGTGGTCGGGCTCACAGTCTGGTACGCAAGGTTTATCATCTCGTTGGCCCCTTCAGCGATGCCAAGGTGGAATCGGTTCAACCACAAGATGCAGGATTAGCAGAGCCCGGCATCATTGAACGCTTTCTCAGTCTGCCCAGCCTCTGGTTTGGTAGCGGCGCAAAAAACCAAGCTCATTAACCCGAATGATACATCAATGTTTCATGGTGTTTATGCAATCGCTGGATCGTTGCAAACGCGATTTACCTCGCTATTCAGCCCAACAATAAATAAGACGGTCAACACCATGGCATTAAAAAAGGCTGACCCTGAATCACGAACACGCTAAAGTTCTGCCCCATGCGCATTTGCCATATTGGACTCAATCATAAAACCGCCCCCATCGAATTACGCGAACGCTTAGCTGTGGCTGAAACAGATATTGCTGAGATTCTAAATCAACGCATTAAACACCCGGCCATTCGGGAGGCGGCTCTGCTTTCCACCTGCAACCGAGTGGAAATGACCGTCGTCACGCATGACCCCGATGCAGCTATTGCTGCCGTACACGAATGGTTTGCCAACACGGCAGAGATGGAACTGGAAAAAGTCCGCGAGCATTTGTACTCGCACACCACCGATGCTGCCATCCGGCATCTTTTTTCTGTCGCCTCCGGACTTGATTCTCTGGTGCTTGGTGAACCGCAAATTCTAGGTCAGGTCAAAACATCCTACGAACACGCGCTCACCGCTGGTACGGCAGGCCATGTCTTGCACCGCTTGTACCAATCCACCTTTGCCGCAGCCAAACGCGCTCGCAGCGAAACTGGCATCGGCAAACAATCGGTCAATATATCCTCCTGTGCGGTTGAATTGGCCAAACAAATCTTTGGTGATTTGAGCGGTAAAACGGTGTTGTTGATGGGCGCTGGCGAAATGGCCGAGCTTGCTGCCCGACATTTACGTGGCAACGGTTGCACCGATATTCTGGTCGCCAACCGCACGTTACAGCGCGCCCAGAACCTGGCTATGGAATTTGAAGGTCATGCCCTGACCATGGAGCAATTACCCGATTACCTCGATGCCGCCGACATTATTCTCTCCAGTACCGGCGCCAGCACCTTTGTATTGCTGCCTGACGCAATCAAAGCGGCCATGAAAAAACGTAAAGGTAAAGCGATGTTCCTGGTGGATATTGCTGTACCACGCGATATTGACCCACGCATTGGCGATATTGATGGCGCTTATTTGTATGATATTGATGATTTGCAACAGGTTGTGCAGGGCAATATGGAAAACCGCCAGAACGAAGCCGATCAAGCGCGTTTATTGATCGAAGAAGAAGCCCTCTCCTTCCTGCGCTGGTTAAAATCACTCGAATCGGTTCCCTTGATTCGCAGCATCCAACAACACATGGATGCGCGCCGCACCGAAGAGCTTGAAAAAGCCCGGCGCTACATGAAAGACTTTAATCCAGAACAGCTGCAAGCCGTCGAACAATTCAGTCGCGCACTGATGAAGCGCTACCTGCACCCCACCCTCAGAACATTAAAGAGCCTGCCCGATGACATTGAGGGAGACCTGCTCATGGGCGCTGCCAATCGTTTATTCGACCTCAAACCAATCAGCTCGGAAACAACCGATTCCGGATCATCATCGCATACGAATATCAGCACTATAAAGAGGAATAATGAACACCCGTCTTAACGATATCCTGCACCGACGCGATGAAATCACCAGCCTACTCGCCGACCCCGACATTACTTCCAATCAGAAAAAATATACTCAGTTAAGCCGCGAATTTGCGGAAATCGAACCGGTTGCAGCACATGCCGAACAGCACCTGCAATTGCTGCAGCAATTGGCCGATAATCAAGAGCTATTGACCGATCCGGATTGTGACCGCGAACTCAAGGAACTGACCGAAGCAGAAAATCAGGACATTAAACAGGCGCTGACCGATAGCGGTGAACAACTCACTCTCCTGTTATTACCCAAAGATCCGAATGATCAACGCAACGCGATTCTGGAAGTCCGAGCCGGCACGGGGGGCGACGAAGCAGCTCTGTTCGCCGCAGATTTGTTCCGTATGTATAGCCGTTATGCGGAAACACAGGGTTTTAAAATAAGCATTCTATCCAGCAGTGATATTGGCCTTGGTGGCTATAAAGAAATTATTGCCCAAATCACCGGCACGGGTGTGTTTTCGCGTTTCAAATTTGAGTCCGGCACCCACCGTGTGCAGCGCGTGCCTGAAACCGAGTCCGGTGGCCGCATCCATACCTCCGCCTGCACTGTCGCCATTCTGCCGGAAGCTGAAGCTGTCGATGTTAATCTTCGCCCCGAAGATATCCGTATCGATGTCTACCGCGCCTCCGGTGCCGGCGGTCAGCACGTCAACAAAACCGAATCAGCAGTACGCTTAACCCATGCCCCCAGCGGCTTGGTGGTCACCTGCCAGGATCAGGCCAGCCAACATAAAAACAAAGCTCAGGCCATGAAAGTATTGCAGGCACGCTTGTTTGATAAACAACAATCCGAAGCCGATGCCGAACGCTCCGGCATTCGTAAAAACATGGTTGGCTCCGGTGACCGCTCCGAACGCATTCGCACCTACAACTTTCCACAAGGCCGCATCACCGACCACCGCATCAATTTAACCTTGTACAAACTCGATCAGATTTTAGGCGGCGATATGACCGAATTGATTGATGCCCTGCTCACCCACCATCAGGCCGAACTGCTCGCCAGCCAGTGAGCGCCAATACCCGCCAACTCATTCACCATGCCAGTAGCAGTTTAAAACAGGCCGGATGCGATAGCCCAAGACTCGATGCCGAGCTACTACTCATGCGAGCCTGGTCGGTCAGCCGCACCGATCTCATCATACGCGCGGCCGAGATCGTACCCGAAGCAATCAAGCTAGCTTTTGATAAGCTCGTTCAACGTCGCAGGGGACGCGAACCACTGGCTTATATCCTTGGCGAAAAAGAATTCTGGTCACGATCATTTCAGGTCAATGCGGATGTCTTGATTCCACGTCCGGAAACCGAACACCTGATCGAAGCCGTGCTCGCACACTTCCCCGATCAACAAAAAAAACTGCTTTTTTGTGATATCGGCACCGGCAGTGGTTGCATTGCCATCACGCTGGCTTGCGAATACCCCAATGCCCACATCATCGCCACGGATATTTCGGATGCCGCATTGAGCGTCGCCCGAAACAATGCCATCCAGCACCGGGTCGATCAGCGTATCCGTTTTCAACAAGGCGATATGTTATCCGCTCTGCAGAATCATCATGACAAGGATACTGGCCGTTGCGATGCCATCATCAGCAACCCACCCTATGTGAGCCGAGATGAAATGGCTGCTCTTGAACAGGAACTGTCACACGAACCACGCCATGCTCTGACCGATGAAGGCGATGGCCTGCGCCATCTGAAAACCATCCTCGATGACGGACCTGCACATTTGCAAGCCAACGGCCTGATTATACTGGAAACCGGCCCCTGCGGTTTGCCTGCTACTCCGGCCTCACTGCAGCTTGAACACCATATCCGGGATTTAGCTGGCCATGCACGCGGAGCTATCTACCAACAAACAAACAAACAAACCAAACGGATCAACAAACATGGATGAATGGATCAATATTGTCATTCGGCAACTGATTCTCTACAGCCTGCCCGTATTGGTTTCACTCACTCTCGTCAGCCTGCTTGAATCACGTCTGACAACAACCCCCGTACCTCGATTTTTTTTCGCCATCTCCTGGCAACAGACATGGTTGCCCTTGCTGGCCTCCTTGGCGCTGCATCGCGGGATCATTATTGCACTGCCAAATTCTCTATTACCGGGTGTCAAAACAGCAGCCATTCGATGGCTGGCTCATGCTCTACTCTGTCTGCTTGGTTTTATCTTGTTCAGCTGGAGCCTAGCCAACCCCATGCCCACAGGGCTGCCGCCCTTGCATCACTGGTGGGCCAAAGTGTTGATGTTTTTCAACCTCTGCATGCTCTGCTTGCACCTCTTGCCATTACCCGGCCTAGTGATGGGCGAATGCTTACTGGCAAGCCCATGGGGGTCTGTTATCCGCCGTTATTTCAATCTCAACTACAGTTGGATCATCGTAGTGACACTCGCAGCGTCACCGTTGTTGGACATCGGAATCGGCGCATGGCTTGTATATCCAATTTATGAATCCATCAACACAATGGCCTTACAGATATCATCATAAGCAACGACAAAGCAAGTTGGCCTGATGATTGCTTTCCCATCCAGTATGACAACCTCTGGCCTTGATCGACAATCCACCCTGGAACTATTGCAATTCAGTGAAGATATCCCTTCATTACCAGATCGATTCGTAAAGATTCAGAATATTGTGCAAGATCCAAATTCCAATGCCAACGATCTCGCACAGGTGATTCGCAGTGATCAAGCCACCACAGTCATGATACTTAAATTTGCCAATTCACCCGCCTACAACCCCTCCGGCACCCCCATTAGTGAACTATCCAAGGCCATTGCCCGACTCGGCAACAAGGAGTCGGTACACATCGCCACCGCCATGTCGTTGATGTATGGCATGATATTACCCACCGGCATGGCCAATATTCGCCGCTTCTGGGCACATGCATTTGCGGTTGCTTTAGTGGCTGAAAATATAGCCAAATCAGTAGACCCCACGCAACAACACGGCAGCCATGAAAGCGCTTTTATGGCCGGCCTGATGCATGATATCGGCCGAGCAGCACTGGGCATGCGCGTAGACTTCTCTTATTTTGAACGTGAAACCGGTCATTTGCACGAAGCAGAACTCATGCAAGCCGAAGAAATGCATTACGGTGTCAATCATGCCGAAGCAGGCATGCATTTACTGCGTTTATGGCGGTTCCCCGAAGATCTATGCCAGGCTGTCGCTGAACATCACCATACGGATAGCACGTTTTTTTTAGCTAGAGTATGTTATCTGGCCAATCAATTCAGCAATGTACATCTACCTCAACGCACTTGCTTTGATGACATTCCCGATACCATTGCAAAGGCACTCATTGATTCACCCCCTGATACCTCCGCTTTGATAGCATAAAAAAACTCGGCCTTTCACATCATCCTGGCTATTCTCATGATCAATAATAGTTGCATCTATTATTCTAGAAAATAGCAATTCGCGCCTAAAATTGCAGTGCTGAGTTGCAAGTCGTAACA
>CAZKHV010000042.1:0-8837 GCA_964552605.1 uncultured Zetaproteobacteria bacterium
TGGAAAGTTTTGAAGCTGGCATCATTTTGCTCGGCCCCGAGGTGAAATCAATTCGTCTCGGCCAAGCCAATCTGGCTGAAGCGCATTGTATTATCAGGCAAGAGCGGATGTTATTGATCGGCTGCCATATCAATCCGTACAAGCCCGCCGCATTGAACAACCCCAACGACCCTGCTCGTTCGCGCCAACTGTTGTTAAAACATAGAGAAATTGAACGCTTGATGGGTAAATTAAACGAGAAAGGACTCACGCTCGTGCCTCTAAAAATCTATTTTAACGAACGCAACTTTATAAAGTTAGAAGTTGGTCTAGCACGCGGTAAAAAGACACATGACAAACGGCATGATTTAAAGGAAAAAGACATCAAACGCAGTCTGCAACGTCAATATAAAATGTAGTGTGCTGACTCTTCATGTTGAACACATAAAACCCTTGCCATGCTAAATGTATTGATTGGCATGGCCATTATTATTGTCGCGGGCATCCTCTGGCGCATGGTGCTCGGGCAAGCATCGGCTGAACATGTGCGCTCGCATTTAACTCAAGCTGTTTATCATATTTTCTTACCGGCTCTGGTGTTGCATGTGCTTTGGCAATTTCCGGTTGGCTTGAACACCGTGCGTATTCCATTGGTTGCATCGCTTAGCGTATTGTTATCCTTATTGGCGGCCTTTTTACTCTATGGTAACGGTAAGTTGGTCGCAGCATTTATGCCGGGCAATAGCAACAAAGCGGTCGGAGCGCTGCTGCTGGCCTCAGCCTTTGGTAATTTCTCTTATTTGGGGCTACCCGTCTTAACACAAACCTTTGGCGCTTGGGCACAAGTCGTGGCCATTCATTTTGATTTGTTAGCCAGCACACCGATTCTATTCACGCTCGGCATTATTTTATCCCGTCATTATGGCAAGGGCGGCGCGGCCATGCATCCCTTGCTTAGCCTGTTTCAAGTACCGGCTATCTGGGCGGCCTTGGCGGGCATCACATTCAGTATCATGACTGTCCCGATGCCGGCCTGGCTGGATACAACACTGGCGACGCTGGAAGCGGCGGTTGTGCCATTAATGCTCTTATCCGTCGGCATGGCACTGCGCTGGCAATCCGGCTGGATGGCACGCATTCCTGTATTATTGCCGGTTATTGTCATTCAGTTGTTTTTGATGCCACTGATTGCATGGAGCGCCTGCCTTGGGGTGGGTATGCCGGATCAATATATAGCTCCAGCCGTGATTGAAGGTGCCATGCCAAGCATGGTGCTCGGTTTGGTGATTTGCGATCGCTTTAAACTCGATGTAAGCCTGTATGCCGAAGCGGTCACCTTAACCACCGTGCTGTCACTTATTACACTACCCATGTGGTTGCAGTTTGTGAGTTGACAACAATGGCAGTTCGTGATGATTTTAAGTCATAAACGGCAGACCCAACAAGGCATAACGCATGAACTTTCCGATTGTCACCAGCACTAAAAAAACCATCACATTGCAGCGCAATAAGCCCGCAATAAGACACAACGGGTCACCGACAACAGGCAACCAGGCGAACAACAATGATGGATAGCCGTAACGCCTGAAATAAATCTCTGCGCGTTCGGTTTGCGCTGTTGAAATAGACAACCATTTTTGATGCACTGCCTCATTACCCAAGCGCCCCATGGCATAGGTAATCAAACTCCCCAACACATTGCCCAGGGTGGCAATGCATACAAGACTAATGACAGCTCCCCCCTCGTTTAAACGATAGAGCAACAAGGCTTCGGAACCGCCCGGCAAGAGGGTTGAAGAAATCAATGCGGAAAAAAATAATGGCCAATCCATGCGTGCAAACTAATCATCTGTTACGATGACTGCATGATTTATCTGTTCACCTCACCCTTTGGGGGCATATCCTATGATTGGAATGGACATGACTGTCGGCATGTGGACTTGAACCCAAGCCCGCGCCAAAGCCATGAGCAGCAGTGGGTGAGCAATAATGATCCGGTTTCAGCCTGGTTGACGGCTTATTTTCACGGTCAGATCAATGCCTTGCCTGCGCTGCATCCAGCCAACACGCCCTTTCAACAGCGCATGCGCGAGGCTTTGATCAAAATCGCATTGGGTGAAACCTGTACCTATGGTGATATCGCGACACTATTGAACACAGCACCGCGCGCCATTGGCCAGGCATTGAAAGCCAACCCGCTGCCGCTCTTGATTCCATGCCATCGTGTGCTTGCAGCCAACGGCCTAGGTGGTTTTAATGGCGGACACACATGGAAAGTAAATCTGCTCAAGTTTGAACGGCGCTTTACAGCCGCCTAACGGGGGCTTGGAAAGGAGTGGCGGCGGCGTGTAGTCTCTGCGACCCCTTGAAGGTGTCTTGTTCAAGGTTGAAACTAATGATTGAAGGATGAAAAATATGGCGCATTCCGAAGTAAGTAAGGCAGTACTGGCCTATTCTGGAGGATTGGATACCTCCATTATTCTGAAATGGTTACAGGACACCTACGATTGCGAGGTGATCACCTTTACCGCAGATCTCGGTCAGGGCGATGAAGTCGAAGAAGCCCGCGCCAAAGCCAAGGCCGGTGGTGTATCGTCTATTTATATTGAAGATATTCGCGAAGAGTTCGTGCGCGATTATGTCTACCCTATGTTTCGTGCTAATGCGATTTATGAAGGTGAATATCTGCTCGGCACATCGATTGCCCGCCCTTTAATCGCCAAGCGTATGATTGAAATTGCTGATGCCGAAGGTGCTGATGCGGTGTCGCATGGTGCGACAGGTAAGGGCAATGATCAGGTACGTTTTGAGCTGGGTTTTTATGCCCTTAAACCGGATGTGAAAGTGATTGCACCGTGGCGTGAATGGGATCTTGTGTCGCGCAAAGATATGTTGGATTTCGCTGAAAAACACGGCATTCCGGTGGAGCGCAAACGCGAAGGCTCCAAGTCACCCTATTCCATGGATGCCAATTTATTGCATATTTCCTATGAAGGTTACGATCTGGAAGACCCATGGTGTGAACCGTCTGAATCGATGTGGCGCTGGAGTGTGTCGCCGGAAAACGCACCCGATGAAGCCGAATACATCGAACTGAGTTACAAATCCGGTGATATCGTCGCTATCAATGGCGTAAATATGACTCCGGCTACTGTACTCACCGAACTCAACCGCATTGGTGGTAAACACGGTATTGGCCGTATTGATATTGTCGAAAATCGATTTGTCGGTATGAAATCACGTGGCTGTTATGAAACGCCGGGCGGCACCATCATGCTCAAAGCGCATCGTGCTATCGAATCGATCACACTCGATCGTGAAGCCGCACATTTGAAAGATGAACTCATGCCACGTTATGCCAAAATGGTTTACAATGGCTACTGGTTTGCGCCGGAACGCATCATGCTGCAGCAGGCTATTGATGCATCACAGGTCACCGTCAATGGTGATGTGCGGCTGAAATTGTACAAGGGCAATGTCGATGTGGTGGGTCGCCGCTCCGATCAATCCCTGTTTGATGAACGCTTATGCACCTTTGAAGATGATGAAGGCGCGTATGACCAAAAAGATGCCGGCGGTTTTATCAAACTCAATGCCCTGCGTCTGCGTATGAACAAGATAACCGGAGCATCATAATGACAGCTGAAAATTACGCCAAACCCATTCGTATTTTACATAGCCTATTAGCACTATGCATGTTAACTCAACTCGCTATTGGTGAATTAATGGATGTACCCGAGGTTGAAGATAGTCCTGTACCCGTCGCCAGTGTGTCATTTATTACTCCAGCTTTTGCGCATGAAGGGCATCATCAGGCTATTCCCGGCACGCCTGTGGAAGAAACGCTCGGTTTTGAAGTGCATGAAATATTAGGGCTGGTTATTGCCGGGCTCTTATTGATTCGCATCATGTTGGCGATGACATCCTTGCCCGGTGCCAATTGGCGCAACCTAGTGCCATGGCTATTCGCCGATGGCCGCAAACAACTGATGAAAGAAACCAAACTTCAAATGGCCGGCTGGAAACAAGCCAAGCTCGCACCGCCGGAAGAAGGTGAAACGGTAGCTCGCAGTGTGCATGGCCTTATTGTGCTCGCAGGTATCGGCATGGGCATTACCGGCACAGTGTTATATTTTGGATGGAGCCAAACAGCGCCGCAGACCGACTTGATCGAATTGGTCGCTGAAACGCATGAATTGATTGTCGGTGGTCTGGAAGCCTTGCTTGCGGCGCATATTTTGGCAGTGATTCTGCATCAACGTCAGGGGCACAATATTATCGCACGCATCAAACCCACAAGCTGATGATAGATCACAATCCAAGGAGCTGAGCCCATGATTCGACATAATAAGATTCTGGTGCCAACCGATTTTTCAGAACAATCCAGCGAATCCTTGCGACGCGCTGTGGTGCTAGCTAAAAAGTTCGATGCTGAAATTCACCTCTTGCATGTGATGCAAATTGCAGCGTATTTTGAAACCGACATGATTTCACCTCTGCCCTTAAATGACATGGATGACGATCATCAGGCCCGACTGTTGAATGAACTGCAAACACAAGCCAACGTCAGTGCTCCGGATGCGATCGTGCATCTGAAGGAATCAAACGGCGGTATCGCAAGCACTATTTGTGAGTTTGCCAAAACCATGCCGGCTGATTTAATCGTGATCGGCAAGCATGGCGAAAAAGGCGCATTGCAACACATGCTGCTCGGGGCAACCGTAGAGCGCGTCGTAGCTCATGCAGCCTGTTCGGTTCTGGTCACCATGCCGCATGATTTACTTGAAGAATAAGCCCGATATGAATTCACGGATTTTCTGATTTGCCAGCTGATGATTAAATAGCAACGCAAGTCGCGTTGCGACTATTCAAGAGTAATCGATAAACCCTGTTGCTCTGATGGCAACAGGGCTGATGGATGACGCATCCAGACCACCATATCCTGCCAAATGACCTTGGCCTGCAAATCCCGTAACAACATATGATAACCATGCTTATACAAATGGAGTCGTTGCTGATCCGATTTTTCGCCCAAACGAGCAACCATTTCCAGCACTGGCTTTTTGGGGATAATTTCATCACGCTCACCGTATGCGATAAATATAGGCAGATGCAAACCATCCACTCCTTCGTAAGCAGCCTGCATCAGATTGACCAAGCCATAAACACTATCCACGCGCGTAGCCTTAATAACCAAGGGGTCCTGTGATAAAGCAATCAACATCGCCCGATTATCCGATGCCACCACGCCCAGCGATTCACCGGTAAATGTCATCGATGGCACGATGCGTGCGGCCAAACGCAAACCCCAGCGCTGCCAGAATGGCATACTGTCCCAACCCCATACGGCCGGTGCCGATAACATCACACCATCAACAGTCAGGTCATGACTAGCCAGCGTATGCAGTATGACGGCTGCTCCCATGCTCTCGCCCAGCAAAAATACCGGTCTGTCCGGAAAACGCTGCTGTATCAAATGGGTAAAGGTTTTCAAATCACGACTCAATATTTGTTTGCCCGGCCATCGACCATGCTCCGGTGCCGCGCCAAAGCCGCGTTGATCATAGGCAAACACAGCAACGCCCTGCTGGACAAAATAATGGGCTGCCGCATCAATAAAACGGCTGTAATCGTTAAAGCCATGCACAGCAATAATCACTGCTGTGGTATGCCTTGGCAACCAATGGCGCAGTGGCAAGCGGGTGCCATCAAAACTTATAAAACTCGATGTCTCCAAGGCAGGAGGCAGATCGGATTCGTGTTTAACCTTCATAAAGCCCGGGCTGCAAGCCGTGATAAAAAAAACACCAACAAGGCATAAAAAAACTTGTGTTCGCAAGCAAGAAAGGCAGCCACATCTGCGTAAATATATAAGCATGCAGCACGCTAACATGGCCGCATAGAAACTCCTCATTACCAATTCCACGTTTCAACGCTATACTACTTGCATGCTAATCTTTCGTTTTCCCTCCCCACAAATACTCTCTTTACTGGCGGCTTTATGGCTCGCACCGAGTTTGCTGAGCGCAGCTGAGGTGATGGCTCCACCAGAAGTTAAATCATCCGGCCAAGCCTCGCCACAGATGCAGGTTGAAAGCATGGAAGATACACCAAATTTACGCGATGAACTGCATGAACCGGATAAGAATGCCAACGTTGATATTCGTTCCTACAAACGCAATGATGGCACCATCGTTACCGAATATGGCCCCAAAGGTAACGTCACTCAGATCAAGGTGCAGCCGCCGGGTGGATTGCCAGCCTATTATCTCTATCGCAATGCCAATGGCGAATTTGAACGCCGACTCACCAGTGGTGCCAAGCCCGTAGTACCACCAAGCTGGATTCTAAAAGAGTTCTGATCGATATCGTTCATTATCTGCCAGGCAACTGATTCATGTCGGCCTCCCCTCCCCGCCTCACCCTCATCACGGACATATCCCGACTGAGCAGTAACGAAGCCTTTTTTGACCTCACCGAACAGGTCTTAAGTGCTGGTGTCGATGCTGTTCTGGTGCGTGAAAAAACACTGACTTCAGCCAAATTACTGGCACTCGCTTCTCGTCTGCGAACCATGACTCGCAACCATCAAGCCCGATTGATTATCCATACTCAGGCCGATATTGCCGCAGCGGTGGGTGCCGATGGAGTGCATTTGGCTAGCGGCGATATCAAAAATATCGCATCAGCTCGCCTTTGGCTGAGCGATTCCAAGGCCAGTATTTCCGTCTCATGCCACAATGCCGAAGAGCTTGAGTGCGCTCATGTTTCGGGGGCTGACTATGCCATGCTTTCGCCAGTCTTCCCCACCCACTCTCACCCTGGCGCGCCACATTTAGGATTGGATACATTTCAGTCATTGGCTGATGCTGCGAAGTTGCCTATTATCGCCTTGGGTGGCATTTCGCTGGATAATTGCATGGCCTTGCAAGGCTACCCCATGGCCGTGATCGGGGCGTTACTACAAGCCGATGATCCTACGTTCGCAGCCCGGCAACTAAGCCATGCTGCCAATATCGCCTAAAAAGAGACGGAGAGACATCATGAAAACATTGATTTTAATTCGCCACGCCAAATCAAGTTGGAATGAGATGGGCATGAGCGACTTTGAGCGCAGCTTAAATGCACGCGGCCTGGCTGATGCACCGCTGATGGGTGAACGTTTGAGTCTGCGCTTGGCTGATGCCGAACAAACACTGGATGTCTTGCTATCCAGCTCGGCGCAACGGGCTGAGCAAACCGCCCGCTTGCTTGCCGCCGCCTTGGCCTTTCCAGAACATAACATTGCTTGGCACCGTGAATTGTATTTGGCTGCGCCACAAACCATGCTGGAGCTTATTCAAACCTTGCCGGATCAGGTCACCACAGCTGCGCTGGTGGCACACAATCCGGGCATTAGTGAATTGGCCGAAAAATTAACAGGCGAGCGTTTTGGCGATGTGCCAACCTGTGCAGTCATCACGATTGAACTGCCCATCGATCACTGGCTCGATGCTGGCAACTGGGCGGATTTGATGGATTACGACTTCCCCAAGCGACCAACATGAGTAGCGATAAATTGCGCGTTTATATTCCAGCCACTGTGCTGGCAATACTGGGTTTTGTGATTGCCTTTCAATTTGTTGATCCCGCCCCGCCATCAACACTGACATTTTCAGCCGGACAAGCTGGAGGTGCATATCACGCCTATGCTGAACGCTACCGGGACTACCTTAAACCCTATGGCATCGACGTGCAGATCTTGAAATCAGCCGGATCGATAGAAAATATTGAACGCCTGAAGGCTGGCCATGCCGATGTGGCTTTTGTGCAAAGTGGCATCGCCAAGCCAGCTGATAGCCTGCAATCACTTGGCAGCATGTATTATGAACCGTTATGGGTGTTTTTACGGGCGGATATGCCAATTCAGTTCTTGCGTGATTTAAAAGGCAAACGCATCGCCATTGGCTTGCCGGGCAGTGGCACGCGCGCACTGGGCATGCAGTTGTTGCGCCAAAATGGTATTGAAGAAAGCAACACAACGCTGCTGCCTCTCGCTCCTAGAGATGCGGCCAACGCATTGATTGAAACTCAGATGGGCAAGGTACAGGTCGATGCGGCATTCATGGTTTCCGCCGCCAGCGGTAGCGCTGTTCAGGCGTTGCAACAGCATGCCAATGTAAAACTCATGCCCATCGTGCGATCAAACGCATATACGCGGCGCATGCAAACATTATCAACGGTGTTATTACCCCAAGGGGCATTAAATCTGGCGCACAATATCCCCACCTCAGACACCTCTTTGCTGGCCAGCACAGCGACTCTGATGATCAATCCAGACCTACACCCGGCTCTGCAAGCACTCATGCTGCAAGCTGCGGCTGAGATTCATGCTGGTGGTAGTCTGTTTGCCAATGCCGGTGTTTTTCCTTCAGCCCGGCACGCCGGTATCGTGTTAAGCACGGTCGCACAGAGTTATTACACATCAGGCCCACCTTTTTTACAGCGTTTTTTACCTTTTTGGGCTGCAACGCTGGTGGATCGTTTAAAGATCATGTTGTTACCATTCATTGCACTGCTATTGCCATTAATGAAAATCATGCCACCGTTGTACCGCTGGCGTATTCGTTCGCGCATTTACCGTTGGTATGATGAACTACACCGCATTGATACGAAACTGGCTGACAACTTTAATCAGTCCTTGCTTGATGATCTGCAACGCATTGAATCGGAAATCCGAAAAGTGCATGTGCCGCTCTCCTATGCCGAAGAATTATATGACTTACGGTTGCATGTGGCACTGATTCGAGATCAAGCTGAAAAAGCAAAAAACGATTCCATTGTTTAAATACTCGTAATTTCTGCGATACTGCGCCGCC
>CAZKHV010000043.1:0-3545 GCA_964552605.1 uncultured Zetaproteobacteria bacterium
GCGATACGCTTTCTTGCAGAGTGTGCCATGCTTCTTGCATGGGTGCGGCTTGATTCGACGCCGTTTGCTCGGATGGATTGGGGTGGGGTTGCGATGAATCGGGCTGAGAATGATCCGATTGAGGGCGATCTGAAGTGACCGGCGGCACTCCAGCATCGAGCAATTGGCCGAATACACCATTGCTGCTGCTGCGCGTTGTTTTGCGTGTTGCTTTACCGCCGACCGGTACGTTATTCTGAATCTTCATAGGTAAACCCTGCTCTGTCTGTGTTTTGGTCAATGAAAAGCACTCGCAAGAATTAGGCCAGCTTGATGCAGCTTGATGCAGATTGAGTAATAAGGGCTTTATTCGATTTTAATGCTTAAGGCATGGATGGTGCTGGGGAAAAGTGCATCGAGAGCCTTGAAAATCATGCGGTGGCTGACTGGGCGAGCCAAGCCGTTGAAGCATTCTGCTGTGATACGCACAACAAAGTGACCGCCACCATGTTCTTTGACACCGGCATGGCCGGCATGTTTCCACGATTCATCTTCAATGTGCAATGCGGTGGGTTGAAATGCGCTTTGCAGCAATGCGCTGATGTGCTCGCTGGCATTGCTCATGCGTTGTCTTTGTTCTTTTTGTACAATACGCAAGTTTTGCCGATCTGGTTGACAATAATGGCTTCGCAACGAGTGGCGAGTTCCTGGGCATCATGATCGCGTTGTTGGCGATCATCCTGAGCGATATGAGCCTTGATTAACTCATGCCGCTCCAGAATCTGCATGGCTTCTTCGATCAGGTTATCGGTAATGCCTTTTTGGCCAATTCGAAGGAGTGGCTTGAGGTGATGTGCTTTTGTTTTGAGTGTTTTCTGTTGTTGTTTGCTTAAGGTCATGAATATCTCCAGTTGCGAATGTTAGCAAATATTCCTGGTGATGGCATATTATTTGCTTTATTGATGTTGAGTTGATTGCTTTATCAACTATATTTTATACTATGACTCAGATGAAAGGGTGCAGTGAGGTGCTATGACTACATTGAGGGAAGATCCGCATCGTGCTGTGATTCTCGGCGCAGGTCGGGGTGGCAGTGCTATTCTGGAAATGTTGCTGGATGAAAAGATGGTGGAAGTGGTGGCGATTGCGGATTCAAATCCAGATGCACCGGGCTTGGCTTTGGCGCGTGAACAAGGCCTGAATGTGTATGATAGTGTTGAGCGAGCTTTGCGTGAATCTGCCCCTTGTGTGGCTTTTAATATGACAGGCAATGAAATGGTGGAATCTGTAGCGTCTGAAATATTGGGTGCTGGTGGTGTGATCGGTGGTCTTGAAGCCAGTTTGATTTGGCGCATGGTTACCAATTTGAAAAAGACCAAAGATGAGTTGCAATTTCAAGCCAGTCATGATGCGCTGACTGGCTTATACAATCGTCGTCATATTATGCAGCAATTGCATCAGGGTGTGTCCCAGTCGATGCGTTATCAGCATCCGTTTACGGTGGTGATGTTTGATTTGGATCATTTTAAACAGGTCAATGATGTGCATGGTCATGCTGTGGGTGACCGGGTATTGACGGAGATGGCCGCTGTGCTGAAAGACGGCGTGCGCGAAGGTGATATCGTAGGACGCTGGGGCGGTGAAGAATTTATAGTGTTGCTGCCGCACACAGATTTGAATGGTGCCTGCAAGGCGGCAGAGCAGTGGCTGGTGAATGTGGCCGCTTTATCCATTCCAGCCGATAGCGGAAAATCAATCAGTGTTACCTTTTCAGCCGGTGTGGCGACGCTTGGCGATGTACCTAGCAAAGCGGATATGAATCAGGTTGTGGAGCAGTTGCTGGTTGCAGCTGACGAGTGCATGTATGTCGCCAAACAATCGGGTCGCAACCGGGTGTGTGTCGCGAACTGAGTGCCTTCAGGCTATGCGTTTATCTTGCGTGGTTGCCTACTGGGACATTCAATCCCTGCTTGATCGTTATTCAAACGATTATTCAAACGAGTTGTTCAAACAAGGGCTTTGGTTAGAGTGGAGCTGTGTCGAATAATGATTTAAAATCTGTGAATTCTGACTTGCCGGAATCGGACTTAGCTGAACAAGCGGCATCGTTTGAGCAAGCGCCGTCTGCGCTGCGTATTGCCTTGCGTTGGCGCTGGACTGGGCTGGTTGGTTTTGCGGTCACCATTGCTGTAGCTGTGTTGTACATGATTGTGCTGGATATAGAGCGCGATGCATGGTTGCAGAATCAAGCAGCTCAGGCCGAGTTGCAGGTGGATCGTTTAAGTGATGAGTTAAAATTACCTTTGTTGTCCGGTAGCAGTAGCGAAACAGCGGTGGCGGTGCAGCGTTTTTTGCACAAAGTGCCAACGGTGTTGGGGGTGTTGATTCATTTGCCGAACGGTTCAACACAATCGTTTGGTCGGGTCGAAGCATCGGAGCAGGTTCTGCACCAGCTTGCAACGGATGTTGGAGCGAATCATGCCGTTGTTCGTTTGCCGATTGGAGCCTTGTGGTATGCCAAGTCAGCAATGTTTGATCAGACCTCGATGGGTATTGTGGCGGTGCGTTTTTCAGAACTGGAATGGGGTTATATCGCCAACAAATTGACGCAGAAGATTTTGACGGCAGCTGTGATTGTGGTGTTGTTCTCTGCTGTGCTGGTGTATTGGATTGCAGGGCGTATGTCCGAGCCGATAGAAATGTTAGCCGATGCTGCAGCCAAGGTGTCCGCTGGTGATTATCAGGTGCAGTTGCAAGTGCGTGGCAATGATGAACTATCGGATGCCTTGTCGCAGTTTAATGTGATGGTGGCTGCCTTGGCACATAAAGAAGAATTGCGTAATGTGTTTGGTCGTTATCTCAATCCGAAACTGGTCTCGGATGTGTTTGAGAGTGCGGATGTGGATATGGATAGTCGTCGTCAAGAAGTGACGGTGTTGTTTGCTGATATGGTTAACTTTGCACCCTTTTCGGAAGCCATGGACACCACCAGAGTGGTGGCGGTGTTGAATCAATACTTTGAGCTTTTTCATCATATCATTAGTCATTATGGCGGTCATGTGGATAAATATATTGGTGATGCGGTGATGGCTGTGTTTAATCATCCGCTGAACAATGAGCAGCACGTCCAACAGGCTGCAACGGCAGGTCTGGCGATGGCTGTGGCATGCCAGAAACTGGCTGTGCAGGGGCATGATGGTGGGCCGATTCAATTTCGTTTCGGCTTGAATTGTGGTCAGGTGATTGTGGGTAATATTGGTGCTGTTCAGCGCTTGGAATATACGGTGATTGGCGATGCCGTGAATGTCGCGTCGCGTATGACCGGACTTGGTGAGGGGAATGAATTGATTATGTCCCAGCAAACGTTTGAGATGCTGGGTGATGGTTTTAATTTTTATAGTATTGGGATGTGCGAGATCAAAGGTTTGCGGCAAGCCATGGAGGTCGGTCGGGTGCGTGTGGCCAATCAGGATGCGCGTCAGGCTATTGATGATGTTGTGGAAGCAGCCTTTGATGCCTGGAGAGGACAAGTCAGGCGAGGCCAAACCCGATCCGAGGAAATTAGC
>CAZKHV010000043.1:3645-4856 GCA_964552605.1 uncultured Zetaproteobacteria bacterium
AGCCCAGAGGAAATCAGGACAGGGAAAGCCGATGCGTAAAACAATCGTGCATTTGATGCGATTGCTGTTGCTCGCAGTCGTGCTCAGTAGTTGCCAGCTTGGCCCCCAAACGTTTGATGCAACGCTGGATGGCTTGCTTAAGCAGGGCAGTGCCGCACTCAATATTATGAATACCTTCGTGATGATTCAGCGTGATTTTGAGCATGGACGTATTATGCGGGCGCGAGCCCGGGTATTGGCCATGGATCGCTCGCATAAAGATTATGCTAAAGCGCAACTTTTTTTGAAACAAAAAATTGAGCCAGCCCGACGGAAGCTGTTTCTACATTATCTAAAGATCGCTAAACAACGTGAAGCTCAGCGGCGTTGGGCGGCTGCAATATGGGCTTATGATCAGGCCAAAGCGGTGACCACTAAACCAGCGCTGATGGAGAAAAAACGGCTTGAAATGGAATGGAAAATGCGTCAGCTACGTTTCGATACGTTAGTGCAACAGCGTCGCAAGGAAGATGCGGCACTGTTAAATGATGCCCATGCCTATGTTGCCCCGAAGGGAGTCAATCCTAACGATGAAGTGTATAGCCGGATGCGTGAATTTTATAATGACGCTCTGGATGATCGGGCTCGATTGGCCTATCGGGAAGCGAAGCGGTTTTTGCGTTTGAAATTGCCTGAAATTGCCTATGTCGAAATTGAATCGTACATGCGTTTGCAGCCGGGTAGCGAGCAGGGTAAAAAAGTGCTGGCTGAAATCAGGCATAAGATGTCAAATGCGCTGACGATTTTAGCGTTGCGATCCACGCCCGCTAAAAACACCTTTGTTGCCAAGCGCATGACCGTGCAAAAAGATATTACTGGGCAGCAGATTGTAGCGGCGATGGACTCTGGTGATTTGCTCAAGGCACAACAGCTGGTTCAAGTTTATCAGCGCCATGATGGTAAGGATGCAGATAAACTATTGCTCCGGGTGCAGCGTAAAATGAATGTGCAGGCGAAGCTTTTATTTGCCAAAGGTAGTGCTGCCTTTGCTCAGGAAAAATTGGATTTGGCGATTGGATATTGGCATGGTGCTTCGGTGTTGAAGCCGGAAAAGGCGGAATACCGTGAGGCATTGCACCGAGCCAGACAATTGAAAGAGCGTTTAAGCTTGCTGCGTGAGCAGAAACCGGTTTCGCAGCCCAAACCATAGGCCGCGAGGCCGCCAATAGCAG
>CAZKHV010000043.1:4956-8837 GCA_964552605.1 uncultured Zetaproteobacteria bacterium
TTGATATGGCGGTTGAGATGGTAGGTTGGTATTGATTGCTGGGTTTGTAGAACGATCAGAAGCAACACAGATCGATAGTTAAGGAGAGAAGATGCGCGATCAAATTGTATTACAGCGTCGGGAAAGCAGAAAAATTGCAGTGGGTAATGTGAATGTGGGGGCGGATGCTCCGATTGCAGTGCAGTCGATGACCAATACCCTGACCACCGATATTGATGCGACCGTGGCGCAAGTGTCGCGGCTGGAGCAAGCTGGTGCAGATATTGTGCGTATTTCTGTGCCTGATCCTGAATCGGCTGCAGCGATGTCTGAGATCTTGAATCAGACACAAGTGCCGATTATCGCCGATATTCATTTCAGCTATAAAATGGCTCTTTCATCACTCGATGCGGGAGTGCATGGCCTGCGTTTGAATCCGGGTAATATTGGTGGCCGTGATCGTGTGGAGCGGGTGGTCAAAGCTGCTGCAGAACGCAAGGTGTCGATTCGTATTGGAGTGAATGCCGGTTCGTTGGAAAAAGAGCTGAATGAAAAATATGGTGAGCCGTGCGCTGATGCGATGGTTGAATCGGCCTTGAATCATATTCATATCCTGGAAGATATGAATTTCAATGATATCAAGATCTCCCTTAAAGCCAGTAATATTCCGATGACCGTGGCTGCTTATCGGAAGCTGGCTGTGAAAGTGGATTATCCGCTGCATCTGGGCATTACCGAGTCGGGCAGTCGTTTTGGTGGCACGGTGAAATCATCGATTGGCCTGGGTTTGTTATTGGCCGAAGGTATTGGTGACACCATTCGTGTGTCGTTGGCAGCGGAGCCGGAAGAAGAAGTTAAAGTCGGTTTTGAAATATTGAAAGCCTTGGGTTTGCGGCATCGCGGGGTGAATTTGATTGCCTGTCCAAGCTGTGCGCGGCAGAAATTTAATGTCATCGAAATCGTGACGGAGCTGGAAAAGCGTTTGGCGCATATTCAGGAAAATGTTGATGTGGCGGTGATTGGCTGTGTGGTCAATGGGCCTGGCGAAGCCAAAGAAGTTGATGTCGGTATCACAGGCGGTTATCCGGTACACATGATGTACCGTGATGGTGAAAAATCCGAAAAAGTACGCACAGCAACGATGATTGATCAGCTGGTTGAAGATGTCGAACGGCGTGCGGCGCTGATCCGTGAAAAAGCACAGGAGAAGAGTTGAATGGCAGCTAAAAATTTACAGAGTATCCGTGGTATTCATGATGGTTTGCCGGCTGACGTGCGTTTGTGGCAACGTGTGGAAGCAGCTGCGCGCAAAGTGTTTGGCAGCTATGCCTTTTCTGAAGTGCGCTTGCCTGTCTTGGAGCCGACCGAGCTGTTTGTGCGCTCGATTGGCGAAGCGACCGATATTGTGTCGAAAGAAATGTATGCTTTTACCGATCAGGGCGGCGATAACATTTGTCTGCGTCCGGAAGGTACTGCTGGCTCCGTGCGGGCATATCTGCAAGGTGGTTTGACACGCTCCGGCGCTCAGCGCTGGTTTTATATTGGTCCAATGTTTCGTCGTGAACGGCCACAGAAGGGTAGATTACGACAATTTCAGCAAATTGGCGTGGAAATGTTTGCTGCCAATGGCCCCATCGAAGATGTGGAAGTGTTGGCCATGGCACATGGTTTTTTGTCGGAATTGGGCATTGAAGGGCTGCAGCTGGAGATTAATTCTCTGGGTTGTGCCGCATGTCGGCCGGCTTATCGCGAGGCTTTGCTGGTTTATTTGAAACAGCGTACGGGTTGCTGGTGTGAAACGTGCAATGATCGTATTGAGAGCAACCCCATGCGTGTGCTCGATTGTAAAAACACATCCTGTCAGTCGGAATTGCACGATGTGCCGGAGATGATCGAGCACTTGTGCGAAGCTTGCGACACCCATTTTACTGGTCTAAAGCGTGGTTTAGATGCCTTGGATGTGCCTTATCATGTCAATGCCCGCATTGTGCGTGGTCTGGATTATTATAATCGTACGGCGTTTGAGTTTGTTTCCAAGCAGCTCGGTTCGCAGGGCACGGTGTTGGCAGGTGGCCGTTACGATGGCCTAGTCTCCGAACTGGGTGGTCCGCCAACGGCGGCAATAGGTTTCGCTGCCGGTATTGAGCGCCTGGGTATGCTGTTAGAGGCAGATCAGTCACCGGTTGTTGATGTCGCTGTGGTGGTGTTGGGTGAATCTGTAATTACCTATTCCATGCAGCAGGCGGCTGCATTGCGCGCTGCTGGTTTCAGTGTGGTGCATTGCGGTGGTGGCAGCGCCAAACGTCAGTTTAAAGCAGCCGATCGTGAAGGTGTGCGTTTTGTGGTGGTGATCGGTGAG
This sequence comes from uncultured Zetaproteobacteria bacterium, assembly GCA_964552605.1. Lineage (GTDB taxonomy): Bacteria > Pseudomonadota > Zetaproteobacteria > Mariprofundales > Mariprofundaceae > Mariprofundus. The sequence goes on from CAZKHV010000043.1 coordinate 7,295, forward strand.
GATGAAATGCAATCGGGTCGTTTAACCTTGAAAACCATGGCCAGTGGCGAACAACAACAGCTGCTTATGGAGCAGTTGATCAAGGCCATGCAGGAATAGAGATGGGGGTGCTCTGTGCGCTGCTTTGATAAGTATCTGCCGCAGAGTGCGCGGACTCACGCAGAGTAACGTCAACGGCGAGGCATGCAGGGTCATTGAACGGTAAAGATGCAGACCCGTCTGCCAGTAAAAAGAAAACATATGATTGCAAGCCCCGACCCTCAAAGGTGCGAAAACAGGAGATTTAACTCTTTGATAAGCTTGCTTTGTACGTCAATCCGGAACGGGGTTGAGTTGTATGTTGCGTCCTTGAAGTTTCCGAATAAAACTTTGTCTGTCCCATATTTATGGGACAGACAAGCTTAAATTAACCAGACAGTATCGGACTCACTGGAATTGAAAAAGATATGAAATTTATTCATGAGGTCTTTCAGAGAATGCGCAACACAAGGCCTGAGCCCCGTGAGTGTGATTTCTATGAGTGGTACTCCTATTCTACTTTCAAGCCTCAATATGAAATATGATGGAATAAATATCCACCTATAGGAGAAAATATGTGGAATATCGATTACTCATATTACTATAGTTATATTCTCTAAGAGGTCACTAGATGAGCTATAAAGCACAAGTTTTTAATGTAATGATTGCATCTCCAGGCGATGTAGCTTCTGAGCGTTCTATAATTCGTGATGTTATTTATGAATGGAATGCTGTGCATTCAAATACCAGAAGTATCGTGTTACTTCCCATTGGATGGGAGTCACATTCATCACCTGAAATGGGGAGCACCCCACAGGAAATAATTAACCATCAAGTGGTAGATAAATGCGACCTTCTCGTTGGTGTTTTCTGGACGAGAATTGGTACTCCAACCAATGATTATGCAAGTGGTACAGTTGAAGAAATCGAAAAGCATATTACCTCTGATAATCCAGCCATGCTTTATTTTTCAAGTCAACCTGTTGTAATGGATACAGTCGATTTAAAACAAATTGAAGAATTGCAAGACTTTAAGAAGTCATGCCAAAGTCGTGGATTATACGAAAGTTATGATAGTCATGCAGATTTTAAAGAAAAACTTTATCGTCACTTGCAACTGAAGCTAAACGAGCATCGTCTTTTTAAAGATATTAAATCAGAATCGCTTGATGAAATTAAAGAGTCCAACACACAAATTCCAACCTTAAGTAATGAGGCACGGATTTTATTAAAAGAAACAAGTCTTGATCCACAAGGCAACATCATAAAAATGCGAGTTATTGGCGGGACTCATATTCAAACAAACGGGAAAAATCTAATAGCATCTCAAGAACGAAGAGAAGTGGCAAAGTGGGATGCCGCTATGGAAGAACTTATAAGCACTAATCTTATTGCCGCAATAGGTCAGAAAGGTGAGATATTTGAAATCACAAACCTTGGCTATCAAGTGGCTGATATGATTGAAGTATGAATATAACGAATAAGGTTAGATCGTGAGAGCGAAGCGAGCCACGATCTGAACCGT
>CAZKHV010000044.1:0-8632 GCA_964552605.1 uncultured Zetaproteobacteria bacterium
AAAATAGAAAGGCATAAAAAAAGGAGGAGCCGGAACCCCGGGTTTTATCGCGGCAATATTGTTCAGGAGTCATATAAACAGTTCAGGGGTCATGATTGAGCCTTTTTGGGTGGAAATAACGAATCTTTTACAATCGGCCAGCAGAGTTTTTTCCAATCGGATGTATGCACACTGACACGTTGCTGCAATGGATTATCCGATTGCTCAATGCGATTCAACATCAAACGACCGGCATGAATGGTGGCTGCAATTTGCAGACGTAAACGAAAAGGGATCATGCCAAGCAGCGGTAGACCGGCTTCCAGCATGCTGCGGGTTTTGCCAATGGCTTTGTTTAATGCCGGTCGCAGGGTTTGTGAATCGATCTGTGCATCGAGTAGTTGTTGGCCGGAGAGGTTGAATTCCTGCAACCATTCCTCGGGTAAATAACAACGTCCGTTGGGCAGGTCGATACTTAAATCCTGCCAAAAATTAATCAGTTGCAGAGCGGAACAGATATTATCGGAGCATAAGATGGCTGCCGGATCACGGATATCATGCAACTGCAACATCAGTCTACCGACAGGATTGGCCGAGTGTTTGCAATAAAACAGCAATTCATGCAACGATGAATAAGCATGGATACTGACATCCATACGAAAGGCGATGAGTAAATTATGCAGCTCTTCATCATCGAGTCGGAAACGAGCGATGGTATCGCCTAAGGCCAGAAAAACAGGCTGATCAATCGTGTGACCCTGTTTGCAGCGCTCCAATAAGGTTTCCCAGGCATCGAGCTGTTTGAGGCGCGTGGCAGCTGGTGCATCGCCCTCATCGGCCAAATCATCGGCATGGCGGGCAAAGGCATAAATGGCAGCAACGGCAGGGCGCAAATCAGCCTGCAACAGCTTCGATGCGGTGGGGAAGTTTTCATAGTGATTGCGTGCGATATCTTGGCAATGTTGATAAGCTTGGGTTAAATTCATGGTCGGAGCGGTTGCAGCTTGCATGGCGACATAGTGGCGATGCGACAGACTTTCCGCAAGCTCGTTGCGGCTGGTTATCATGCAGACGACCTGATGCACATTATCGGATGCATGCGATTTATTGCATGGGATCTGTTGCACGGGCTCGGTTGCACGCGACCTGTTTACATGATCGTTCACACGATCCGTTGCACATCGAATACTTGAACTGATTTGGAGAACACGGTGACCTTAATGAAAAAAAACCAACAATCCGATGCAAAGCGTGTGGTTATTATTGGTGGTGGTATTATTGGCTGTTTGACCGCTCTGTATTTGCATCGTCTCGGTGCACAACCGATTGTGTTGGAAAAAGGCCATGCTGGGAGTGAAGCCAGTTGGGCGGGGGCAGGGATTTTGTGTCCGATTCATCCCTGGCTTTACCCGGATAGTTTCACCCATTTGGTGGATGCCAGCTTGTCTTTATATCCCGCCATGAATGCGATGCTGTCGGAATTAAGCAAGACCAGTATCGAGTGGCGCACAACCGGGTTGCTGATCCCCTTGTTTGATGATGATCGCATTCAGCATCAACAACAGGCACTGGATTGGTCGAAAGCGTTTAACTGGGCAGTGGAACAACTCGATCCTGCTCAGTGTAAAAGCCATGAACCATGTTTAAGCGATCAGGTTTCTGGTGGTCTGTTGTGGCCTGGGGTGGGGCAGGTGCGCAATCCACGCTTGCTGCAAGCTGTTCAAGAGGCATTGGCGCTGTGCGGTATCCCGGTTTGTGAAGGGGCTGAAGTGGTGGGCTTGCAAAAATCGTCATCTGGAGCAATCAATGCCGTCACACTCGGTAGTGGTGAATCCATACAGGCTGACGCGGTATTGCTGGCGGCAGGCAGTTGGAGTGGTGAGCTGGCCGCTCAGATTGGCTTGAACTTACCCATTCAACCGGTCAAAGGCCAAATCGTATTGCTCAAAGATAAACCGGGCAAAGTGAAGCATATTATCAAACATGATGATGTGTATTTAGTGCCGCGCAGCGATGGTCATGTACTGGTGGGTGCCAGCATGGAGCGGGTGGGTTTTCAGCGTGGCACAAGTGCTGCTGTGGTGGATCAATTGCTCGATGCGACGTATCGCATTGCGCCCGGCTTGAAGGATGCAAGCATCGTTCAACAGTGGATGGGTTTTCGTCCCGGTAGTCCGGATGGTTTACCCTATCTGGGGCCTGTCGATGCGCATCCGGGTTTATGGGTGGCCAGTGGTCATTATCGCAATGGTGTTGTTTTAGCTCCGGGCACAGCGGATATCATCAGTCGTTGGATGATGGGCGAAACACCTCAAATCGACATGTCCGACTTTCGTGTTAATCGCCCACTCATCGAACAGGATAAGCTGGGTTTTCCCGAAACCGTATAATGATTTGTGCCTGAGTGCTCGGGTAACGCCATTCATCTAGGTTTAGACGATCGCAGTGTTTTTTTCCGGCCAGTGGCATTCGCTGGCAACTGGACAAATATGGCACTTTGGTTTGCGGGCGGTACAGGTGTAGCGGCCATGCAGGATAAGCCAGTGATGCGCGTGCAACATGAACTCTGCAGGAATGGCTTTGACTAAACCTTTTTCCACTTCTAAGGGTGTTTTTCCTGCCGCTAAGCCGGTGCGGTTTCCAACTCTGAAAATATGCGTATCGACAGCCATGGTCGGTTCGTTGAACAATACATTGAGTACCACATTGGCCGTTTTACGTCCTACACCGGGCAATTCCTCCAGCTCTTTCCGAGTGCAAGGCACTTCACCTTTATGCTTGTTTACCAGTATCTTGCATGTCGCCATTAAATGTTTTGCTTTACTGTTATAGAGGCCAATGGTGGAAATATAGTGTTTGAGTTTTTCCTCTCCCAAATCGAGCACGGCCTGTGGAGTATTGGCAACAGGATAGAGTTTGGCGGTGGCTTTATTAACCCCAACATCGGTGGATTGAGCCGAGAGCATCACTGCGGCCAGCAATTCAAAACCATTATTGTAGTTCAGTTCGGTAACCGGTTCAGGATCAACCGATTGCAGGTATTCAAAAAAACGCCGGATTTCAGCGGCGGTCATTTTCTTCGACAAGGTTTATTCGTTCACTTCATTCAGGGTAAGAGTAACCTGGCGGTCAATCAGATCACGAGCGGCATTGCGGACTTCTTCAACCAGAAAGACGGTGTCATCGGTAATCTTTTCAATTTGACCATTATTTTTACCCAGATAATTGCCGCGCCGGATGATATAACCCTTGGTGGTGGAATCTTCGATCATGGCAACACGTTCGCCGCCCATGCTGAAAATTGCCACCAAACGCAGGCTGTCGAGATCAAAGGATTCCAGCTGTTCACGTTTGCGGTTATTTTGTTGCGCAGGAGTGTGAGCACTGATGGCCTCATTATGCGATGCGACACGGGCAAGATAGGAGGCGAACGGATCACGCAGGTTGGCATAATCAATGGCGGGGGCTTTGACCATATGCTGCATGGCATTGGGCAGCTTGGAGTCGCCTTGCTGAACCGGTGCAGCCACAAGCTGAGTTGTACTCAACAGGAGTGCTGTCATCAGTGTTATCAAATGCTTCATGTTCACTCCGTTTGCTTGCATGATTTTACGCCTGCCGCATTGTTTGGAAGCATATTACAGCACAATCGCGCTGAGATGCAATATTGTTGAGTTACACGCTGTTGAGTTCGTTATTAAAATATTGATCCCGAAAACATTGAACTCGATTGATAGCACATGCATCACCCCTGAATTTATTGAGCTGGCATTTTCAGCGAACCAAAGCGTTGGCCGTTTTGATCGATGAATAACACCTGTTGGTTTAATTCCTTTTGTTGGACGATGCCTGCTTTTCCCTGAATAAACACAGCCGTACTCCATGCATCGGCCAGTATTGCATTGCGGGCGATGATGGTAACGCTTTGTGCGTTTGTCGCTGGCCAGCCTGTTTTTGGGTTGATCAGGTGGTGATAACGCTTGCCCTGATAGATATAAAAGCGTTCATAATCGCCGGATGTGACAATGCTGATATCACCGTTTAATTCCAGGCTGGCAATGATTTCACCCTGTTTGCGGGGATGACGAATACCGATACGCCAGTCTCTATCGCCATGCTTGCCGATCAGACGGATATCACCGCCGGCATTGATGATGGCATTGTTGATGCCGTATTGTTTGAGGATGGCGATACCCCGATCAATGGCATAACCCTTGGCGATTGCCCCAAAATCAAGCAAGCAACGCGGGCTGGTGCGTAGCCAGCCGGGCTGGCCGTTTGCAGTCTGAGCCTTTTCAATGCAATGCTCGGGCGGCAAGGCTTGTTGGATTGCCAGGGGGGAGGGGGGCTTTGTAGGGGCATCAGTGGCTGAAAATCCCCACAGTAGATTCAGGCCACCGAGGGCTGGATTAAACGCACCGTGACTCTGCTGTTTGATGTTCAGTGAACGTTGCAACAAGGCCGCGACTTCATCCGGCAATACAACCGCGACATTTGGAGCGGTGACATTAAATACTTTGACGGCATTGGGATGATCACCATAAATAGTGAAGGCATCTTCAATACGTTGCATTTCATTGGCCGCAGCGCTGATGGCTGCTTTGGCATGATCGTGATCATCGTCTGTTCCGAGGGCGATGGTGAACTTGACTAATGTACCCATAATAAAACGGGTGTCATGGATATCGCTGGACGGGGAACAGCCGGTGTTCAGCAGCAATACCAAAGCTAGCCAGCCATACCTGAATTTCAGGTTTTGTTTGGTACAGGAGATGGGCTTTATGCGATTCATGCTGTGATGATCGATGTGTTCGTTAAAATCGCTGAGTTCGATAAAATCAAACCGTTAAATTAACCGCTAAAAGAGCATGTTTTTCTGGTTTGACAGGCATGGGTATTTTTACCTGATGGCCACTGCCCGGAGCTACATCCATCGGCTTGCCATCGCGGGAATTCTGTATGGATTGCAGCTTAAATGTGGTGTTGCCTCTGGGATTGACCAGTTCAATGCTATCACCGACTGAGAATTTATTTTTGACAATTACTTCGGCTTCTTTTTTATCCTCATCATAGGCGATGATTTCACCGACAAAACGCTGGCCGTTAAATGATGAATGACCGGTGCTGTAGTTCTGTGTGCCGGATGCACGTTTGCGGGTATAAAATGCATCGGTATAACCACGATTGGCCAGCGCATCGAGCTGTGCCATCAAAGATTCATCAAAGGCTTTACCTGCCACCGCATCATCGATGGCCTGACGATAGGTTTGTGCTGTACGCGCTACATAATAGTGCGATTTGGTACGGCCTTCGATTTTGAGAGAATCAATGCCAATGTTGACCAGCCGTTCAACATGTTGCACAGCGCGCAAATCTTTGGAGTTCATAATGTAGGTGCCATGTTCATCTTCAAAAATAGGCATGTGCTCATCTGGCCGGTTGGGTTCGGTTAAAGTGTAGACCTGATCCGCCAGTGGATGGCGTTCGACTTGACCGGTCTCGGCAAAGGGCTGGCTGTTCATGCCATCGAGCACTTGTATGGGCACAATATCGCCGGAGATATCTTCAGCGGCTTTTTCGATGCCGTATTCCCAACGGCAGGCATTGGTGCAGCTACCCTGATTGGCATCCCGATGATTGAAATAGCCGGATAACAGGCAGCGACCGGAATAAGCCATGCACAGCGCACCGTGGACAAAGACTTCCAGCTCGATATCGGGACAGCGCTGGCGAATTTCTTCGATTTCATCAAGTGAGATTTCACGCGAGAGAATGATGCGACGCACACCGACTGATTGCCAGAATTTCACCGCTGCCCAGTTCATGGTGTTGGCCTGAACCGAGAGGTGGACAGGCATCTCCGGCCAGGCTTCTCGTACCATCATAATCAGACCGGGATCCGCCATTATCAATGCATCCGGCTTCATATCAATGACCGGCTGCATGTGCTCCAGATAGCGTTTCAGTTTGTTGTTGTGAGGTAACAGATTACTGGCAACAAAAAATTGTTTGCCGAGGGCATGGGCTTCCTCAATACCGGTTTTCAAATTATCCAGTTGAAAATCATTGTTGCGCACCCGCAAACTGTAACGCGGCTGACCGGCATAAACGGCATCGGCACCAAAGGCAAAGGCATAGCGCATATTGCGGATGGTTCCAGCGGGAGCCAGTAGTTCGATGTTTGTTTTGTTCATGGTGCCTTCCTTTGGTGCAATTCTATGCCTGATGCGTTGCTTTCGCTGTTAAATGATGGGCACAGTATCGATATGTTGGGGTTTAGTAAAAGTGCAGCAATTGAAAAGTGGAGAAAGAGGCCTGTGTCAGGGTATCCCGGAGGATGCAGGAATCCTGATACATTCAGAATGGTGTAGGAGCTTCAAACTCCATGCGTTCACGACTTATCGGGTGGGTAAAGCATAAGCGTTGGGCATGTAACATCAGTCGTTCTCCATCGTGGCCGTAAAGTGCATCGCCGATAATCGCTGCATTTAATCCATCGCGGTGTGAGGCATGCACACGCAGTTGATGGGTGCGGCCGGTGTGGGGATAAAAATAGACTCGGCTTGTGTGACCTTGAAGGCTGATCAGTTGCCAGTGGGTGCGGGCATGTTTACCGCTTTCATAACAAACCAGTTGGCGAGGGCGATCATCAAAATCGACACGCAGCGGCAAATCAATATCGCCGCTCTGTTGATCGGGTGATAAGCGCTTGCATAGGATGGCTTCATAACGTTTTTCAACATTGCGTTGGATAAATTGCTGTTGTAAAAACTTGTTGCTGCGCAGGTTTTTGGCGATCAACAAGAGACCTGACGTGGCCATGTCGAGTCGATGTACCAATTTGAGTTCGGGGTGATTGGGATAGCGCTGTCGCAGACGTGAATATACGGAGTCTTTCACATGTTTACCGGGGGTGGACATTAATCCGGCCGGTTTGTTGATGACCAGTAAGCAGTCATCTTCATAGATCAGCTTTGGTTCATCAGCGGCAACAACTTGCTTGAAATCGGGTTCGGCCTCAACGCTTAAACCGCGCAACATAAAGGGGATAATGGGATGGCATTTGCCCCGACAGGCGGGATAAAACTGACCATGATGACGTACACCGGCAGCTGGTGATTTGCCCCACCAGAATTCCGCCATAGCGATCGGCTTTAGGTGATGTTGATGGGCGAAATGAAGCAGCTTGGGGCCGGCGCAATCACCGGTGCCTGCAGCGGGCAAGAGCTCATCATTGAAGAACTGGGTGATGGTTTGGCATTCACCGAGGGCATTGTGCAACTGATAGGTGGAAAAGATTTGTTGATGCAGTTGGCGCGATGAAGCTGTGCGCATATCGTTAAGTTGGGTGATTTCGTGTTGGAAATGATCGAGCTGAATTTGTACGGCTTGGATTTTTTCAAACCAGTGTTTTTTGAGCCTAAGCATGGTGCGTTTTTGATGCTGGCTGGCCAAGGCCAGCGCTCGCATGGCCGTTTGAAATGCTTCATCGCTCAACGAGGCGGCCTGTGATTGTAGTGTTCGACGTTGCTCATGACGTTGAGCCTTTGCTGCTCTATAGCTTTGTTGTAATGCAGCCACAGCAGCATCACGTTGCTGTTCCAGTACAGTGATATTTTCGATGAGACCGGATTGGTGTAGTGCAATTTCGAGTTCGTTTAAACGCTTTTTTGAAATGCTGGCAGCAGCTTTTCCGGCCGGTAAAAAACTATCTTGTTGGGCTTGATTGAACAGCGGTGGCACAAAGCCGGGGATATTCCATAAGCCATTCATCATGCCTGAAAAGGCCGATAGAAAACCGATTTCACCCTGCGCATCCGCGATCACCAAGACCCCAAACATCTTGCCAACATCGGCGAGTTGATCGGAAAGTTGCCCGGTGTTTAAGCGCTGTTGTAGTAATAATGCCGCTTGCTCAGCTACAGGATGAGGGCTGTATGCAAATGGGCTGGGCATGATGTTCGGCAGCGCGGATTCTTTTGGTTTGGTGTGGAAATATGTAATAAAATAAGCATAATGCATGCTTATCTTGCTTGAATACTTCAAGCTATCCACCCCAATCTTCGATCATGTAATCATAACCTTGTTCGGCCAGAAAACGCTGGCGATTGACGGCAAACTTTAGTTCTTCGCTTTCAGCCGAGACTAGGGTGTAAAAATAAGCAGGTCCGCCCTTGGGGCGCAGGATACGACCCAAACGCTGAGCCTCTTCCTGACGTGAGCCGAAGGCACCGGAAATTTGGATGGCAATCGAAGCATCGGGCAGATCAATGGCATAATTGGCAACTTTTGAAACCACTAACAATCGGATATCGCCAGCTCGGAATGCATCATACAAACGTTCACGTTCGGCACTGCTCATGCGGCCGGTGATGACCGGCGCACCGAGATATTCGGCGATGCGGGTGAGCTGTTTGATATATTGCCCGATAACCAGAATACCTTGCCCTTCGTGTTTCTCGATCAGGGCTTTGGCCACTTCATCCTTGACCTTGTTTTCAGCACCGATGCGGTAGGCTTTGCGTTTATCTTCCGCGATGGCGTGGGCAAAATGATCATCTTTGGACATCGGTACACGGATTTCGACACAATGGGCTTCGGCGATATGCCCCGATGCTTCCAGCTCGCGCCAGGGTAAATCGTAGCGTTTGGG
>CAZKHV010000045.1:0-2772 GCA_964552605.1 uncultured Zetaproteobacteria bacterium
AACTTTCCGCTGAATCTGTGAAACTCTGGACATCGATATCTCAAACAAAGCGGTCACATCAGCAAGCGGCATATTCACTACGCTTCTCAACAGATACACAGCAGTAAGATATCCTTTTCTATGTGACCGGGACATCACGCTCTTAACGAAAATATTGCGGGTCGATATCGTATTTTCGCAGTAATTTACGCACTGTGTTGCGGTTTAAGCCGAGCATCTCGGCGACTTTAATCTGATTGCCATTGCAGCGCTCCATGGCCAATAATAAGAGTGGCGGCTCGACTTGCTCCAATAAATGGGCATGCAAATTGGTGGCTTGGGCATAACCGAGCTGGTGCAGGTATTGGCGTGTGCAGCGTGTGACCGCTTGCGCCAGTGTTTCCTCGTCAACCTGAGAGTTGCCAACATTGCCCAGCGCCAGCGCCACATCGGATAGGGTGATGCTGGCTCCTGGAGTCAGTACGGCCAGCCGGCGCATGACATTTTTTAGCTCGCGCACATTGCCCGGCCAATCGTGGCGACTGAGCAGTTCGACTGCATCATCGAGCAAAATGGGCGCAGTCATGCTCAGTTCTTCTGCTGCTGCATCGAGTAAATGGTGTGCAAGCTCGGGAATGTCGTCACGACGGTCGCGCAACGATGGGATTTGCACCGGAATCACATTCAAGCGGTAATACAAATCTTCACGGAATTTACCTTCGGCGATATTTTTTAATAAATTTTGATGGGTGGCGGCCAGCAGGCGCACATTCAGCACTTTTGATTGATTGCCACCAACGCGCTGAACTTTTCCCTCTTCTAAAACTCGCAATAATTTGGCTTGCAAGGCAGCAGGCATATCGCCTATTTCATCCAGAAACAGGGTGCCGCCATCGGCTTGTTCAAAGCGCCCTGTACGTGCTTTATCCGCCCCTGTGAATGCACCTTTTTCATGACCGAACAATTCGGATTCGAGTAATTCAGCCGGAATGGCGGCGGTATTGATGGCGATGAATGGCTTGTCTACCCGTCTGCTGCGTTCATGCAAGGTGCGCGCAACCATTTCCTTGCCTGTGCCCGATTCGCCTGTAATCAGCACCGTCAAATCAGACTCCGCCACTCGCCCCAAGGTGCGGAACATCTGTTGCATGGCTTGGCTGCGACCAATAATCAGGTTTTCTTCGAGGTTTGGTTTTGTGCTCTGCACTTGTTCGGTGGCAGGACGCACCCGTTGCACCAGTTGACGCACCTCATCCAAATCAAACGGTTTGGGCAGGTATTCCATGGCTCCAATGCGATAGGCTTCAGCGGCATGACCAAAGGTGGTTTCAGCAGTCAGCATGACTACCGGCATGGGGAAATTGCCTTCGGCGAGATAATCCATGCCATTGCCATCGGGCAGATAAACATCGAGAAAGGTTATATTGATATCGCTGTGCGCCTTGTCTGCCAGGATGATTTTCGCTTCGCCAATACTGCCCGCTAGCAATACTTCCACACCCTCTTCCTGCAAAACACGGTCTAGTATCCAGCGAATACCTTCATCATCATCAACTACCAGTGCTTTCATATTTTATCCTTCATCAATTTCTTTGATTGGCAAGTGCAGGGTAAATGTCGTGCGTCCCTTACCGCTATCGACACTGACACGACCGTTATGTTCCAGCATGACCCGCTCAACCAGCGCTAGCCCCAAACCGCTGCCACGTTTTTTGCCGGTGACATAGGGCTCAAATAAACGATCGTGCAGATCCAAGGGGATCATTGCACCATCATTCGTGATGCTGATTTCGATCACTTGGCCATCATGGCCGGGTAAATGCACCAGTGGAGCCATGCGTGTTTGCCATTCAATTTTGCTGTCGGCTGCTTCGACGGCATTTTGCCAGAGGTTTTCCAGTGCTTGTGTGAAGCGCGCTGCATGTACCAAGGTTTCCGGTAGGCTTGGGTCAAATACTCGGCTGATGTGAATGCCATCCTGATAACTGATTACACCTTGAATCAAGCTGTGTACATTGGCCGTTTCCATTTGTACTGCTGCATGGGGGCCGACTTGCAGAAACGAATCAATACGATCGCGGATACGATCCACGCCGGTCAGAATTTGTGTGACCGCTTCCTTGCTGGATTTGGGCAAGGCTTGCTCGGATAGCCACTGGCTGGCTCCACGCAGTGCAGCTAAGGGGTTTTTGACCTCATGCGCCATTTCCAGCGCGATGCGTGCCACAGCCTCGGCCATTTCATGTCGTCGGGCATGTTGCTCGACTTCACTGCGCCGCGCCTCTGGCACAAAAATGGCTGTCATGCCACCGTCGAAGATACTCAAATGCAGGGAAATCGGGATACTGTTGGAGCGAATGCACATGGTGTTATCCGATACGCTGCAATAGGGCGTGAGGCGGTTAAATAATGTGGTGACTTCAGCTTCCGGTGAAAATAAATCCCTTAAATGTTGGCCTTTCAGGCGCTGCTCCGATGTGCCGAGTGCTTCTTGAGCGACGACATTGGCTTGCACTAGTTCACCCATGATGTTGAACACAATGGTGGGCAATGGCAGTGACGACAGGCTGATATGGTCAGGTTGCAAGAGCCACCTCGCTATCGTGTTCACCGGACAGGCTCAGGAAATACGTCTCGGCAAAATCGAGCATCTGTTGCCAATCCTGCATGACTTGGAAATGCGAACGGAAATCGGCCGAACCACGCAAGCCTTTGCTGTACCAGATCACATGTTTGCGTGCCAATTTAGAGGCGCACTGAATGCCGTGATGAGCGGCTAAATGTTGCAAGTGA
>CAZKHV010000045.1:2872-8458 GCA_964552605.1 uncultured Zetaproteobacteria bacterium
ATATCGTCCCAGTTGGCGTGGCCATGAAACATTTGTGCGCGGGTGCGGCCATGTACGGTGAGCATTTGAATGCCACTCTCTTCGGCAATGCGGGCGATGTTGGCGACATTTTTGGATTGATCGTCCCAGCCGGTACGAATTTTTAAGGTTACCGGCACATCGACTGCGCTAACCACAGCTTCCAGCACACGCGCCACTAATCCTTCATCTTTGAGCATGGCGGAGCCTGCGACTTGTTTGCAAATCTTTTTGACCGGACAGCCCATATTGATATCCACAAAATCAGCACCGTGACCGACAGCCCAGCGTGCTGCTTCACTGACAAAGCCGGAATCGGAGCCTGCGATTTGAATGGATACAGGATGTTCATCATCACCAAGCTCAGCCATGCGTTCGGTGCGCTCACGCCCCATATCGACGGCTCGCGATGCAATCATTTCAGTCACCACTAAACCAACACCAAAGGGCTTGCAGATGCGCCGGAACGGTAAATCAGTGATGCCGGCCATGGGAGCCAGCACCAGAGGGATGTCGATATGATGATTGCCGAGCTTAAAGCCGGGCAGTAGCCGTGGGTTCATGGAGTGTTTGCCTGCCTTGTTGCCTAAAAAATGTGCAAGCCTATCGAATTTTTTCGGCCTTGCACCTGTTCTATGCAATGGTCAGCCTCGCGCTCATGCAAAGCACTCAAAAGATAAAACCCATGCATTGGCCGAACACCTGTTTTTTACAATCGGTGGCGGATCCGGATCAGTTTCCGGACATCGCCTTGCCGCAGATCGCCGTGGCCGGTCATTCCAATGTCGGCAAGTCATCCTTGATGAATGCCTTGTTTGGTCGCAATGGTCTGGTCAAAACATCGAAGTCTCCGGGCTGCACCCGTTTGCTTAACCTGTTTGATGTGGACGGGCAATTGCTGGTCGTCGATTTACCCGGTTATGGTTATGCCCGTGCTCCCAAAAAAGAGCAGAAACGCTGGATCAATATGATCGAAGCGTATCTGGTGAATGCCGATTTACAGCTGGTGTTGATGTTACTCGATATTCGCCATGGCCCGAAAGATTCCGATTTGCAACTTATCGAATGGCTTAATGAAGGCGGTATCCGCTGGTTACCGGTTGCCACCAAAGCCGATAAACTCTCCGGCAACAAACGCAGCCAGCGCTTAAAACAAATGACCGAAGCGATGGGCGGCATGCTTAGCCCGATGCCGACATCGAGCTTTAAAGGTATGGGTATTGATAAACTCAGAGCGGCGATTCAGCAGGAAATGGCCCGCTGATATCGCTCTTTCATGTTTTACCGGATGGCGTTAATCCACCTCATAATCCACCACAGTACGTGCAATCGCGGCAGCTTTTACAATAGGAACTACAGCTTGATGCTTGGGGTGTGCCTGATAAGCCTCCAATGCTTCACGGCTCTCCAATTCGGAATACAGTACCACATCGGCGGATTGTTCCGAGCCCAGAAAATCAATCCCGACTTCGATCTTCAATAAGCCAGGTATATTGCCACGCAAGGCTTCCAGCTTGTGTTTAATTTCCACCGCATCGGCTTTATCTCGTAATTTCCACATGACGATATGTTTGATCATTTCTGCTCCCGTTGTTTCGATTTTATAGCGCATCCATCATGCGTTGTTATGCCAGTGCATCGATGAGGGGTTGTAAATGCTGCTGATAATACTGTGCTGTGCCGACCGAGCGCTTGTATATCGGTTGGCGTACCTGTGTCATGCTGGCTGTTAGGACGCGGTTGTTGGCATGTTGAAAGTCGAGGCAGTCCGCATGCCATGCTAGGCCACAGACATCGATGAGTGTTTTGCTTTGCTGTTCCGGATCACGAACCAGTTGTTCATAATCGATTTCAATGAGCATGCCGGTGGGCAGAGTCTGTTGCCAATGCGCCATGAGTTGCTCATACGCGCGATAATAATGGCCGAGTTCCTTGAGATTATGGCCGTAATCAAATTGGCTGCCGGTGATGTTGTTTTTATAGATGGATAAACAGGTATCGAGGGGGTCGCGGCGCACATGGATGATTTTAGCCTTGGGGAAAAAGCGTGCAATGGAGCCGATGTGCAGGATGTTATTTAAGGTTTTATCGGTGAATACCGCTGCTGATGTCTGTTGGCTCAAGCGTTTTAGGTAGTGTTCTCCGATAGCTTTGCATTGTTGTTCTGTCCAATCGAGTGAACGAAGGGGATCGGTGCTTGGCGCGATGCTTGCCATGGCTTGATGTAGCATGGCATTTTCACCACAGGCATGTACTTCGGGGTGAGCG
This sequence comes from uncultured Zetaproteobacteria bacterium, assembly GCA_964552605.1. Classification (GTDB taxonomy): domain Bacteria; phylum Pseudomonadota; class Zetaproteobacteria; order Mariprofundales; family Mariprofundaceae; genus Mariprofundus. The sequence continues at coordinate 5,159 of CAZKHV010000045.1, forward strand.
GCAAGTATTTGTTCAACCAGTGTGGTGCCGGAGCGTGGCATGCCCAGAATAAATATTGGCTGAGGGGCGCTGGAATGCTTGGCCTGTGGCTTGATAGTCTGCTGTTGTATCACGTCTTGTATGTGCTGCAGTGCAGTGCTTTCATCGTAAGCGCTGCAACTCCGACGTATCGTATTGGCCTCCTGCATGAAGCTGAATGCGCTATCGAAGTGGCTTTTATTGTGATCAGCTTTGCCGATGTCATCATGTGCCTTGGCCAGAGAAAAGGCCATATTCATCCGCTCAATGGAGCCCTCCGGGCAGCGCTGATAAAGATTGAGCATGGCTGCGAGGTCATCGTTGGCGTGGGTAAAGCGCTGTAGATCAGCCAGTACGACATAGGCCTCGGTGTAATCGGGGTTGCTTGCAATGGCTTGTCGGATTGCTTGTTCTCCAGCGGCGATTGCTCCGCTTTCTATTTCGAGCAGGCTTAAATTGTACCATGCTTGCGCGTTATTGCTGTCGCGCTTGAGTATCTCCTGCAAATGGGCGCGTGCTTGTTCGATGCGACCACTATCATGGTTGGCCTGAAAGAGTCCCATGCGAATATCAATGGAGCCCGGCCGTTGCTTTTTAGCACGTTCCAATAATGCAATAGCTTCGTCATAGTTTTCCAGACAAACCATCGCGCCAGCGAGCCCCGTTAGGGCATGGATATCATGGGGTTCCAACGTTAAAGCCTGCTGGTAGTGGGGGAGTGCTTGTTGGTATGCTCCGATCGATAGGTAGAGCCCTGCCAGCGCGGTTGTGAAATCCACGCGTCTCGGTGCTGTTGCAATGGCCTGTTTGAAATAGCGTTCGGATTGCTCGGGCTGATTGCGATCTCTGGCCAGTACACCGAGGATGTAGTCAGCATCGGGATTGTTGGCTTGAATCGCATGGATGGCCTTGCATTGCTGTTCACATCGCGGATGTTCATGCCGCTGCAAGGCTGCGAAGGCATCAGCCAATAACATTTGTATTTTACGTTTTTTGTTATTGGATAGTTTTGGATGCGGTGCCATAGGTGTTTCTCCTGTTTAGGCAAGCGCTGATCAAAGCATGACCTGCATCAAGTGGCTTTAATCAGCGTTTGCTTAGGGTGTTAGGCGGATATGCTGGCCAAACTAGGTGTGAATGTCGCGAGAAACCATCATTCGTATGATGTGATTGGGGGCGGGAGTAAGGACTTTCTTTTCTTATACTTGACTAAATTGGTCGGATTAATAATATCCGACTTTTTTACAAGGGTATTATGCACCCATGGAGGTAAGATATGCGACTAACCAGTAAAGGACGTTATGCGGTTTCAGCGATGGTTGATTTGAACAATCAACGTGATCATGGGCCGATTACATTGTCGGCGATTTCAGAGCGGCAGTTTATTTCATTGTCTTATCTCGAACAATTGTTTCGGCGTTTACGTGAAAGCGGTTTGGTGAATTCTGTGCGCGGGCCGGGTGGTGGTTATTTGCTGGCGAAGGATGCGATTGATATCTCGGTTGCAGATATTATTCGTGCGGTGAATGAGCCGGTGCGCACCACCATGTGTGAAAATGGTATTCGTGGTTGTCATCGCGGTCAGCGTTGCGATACGCATCAATTGTGGGAATCGCTGGGGCTGCATATTTATCGTTTTATGGATTCAGTCAGCCTTGAGCAGGTATGCGCGAAAGATGCTGTCTTGAATCATATTCAGCTGGGTGATGTGGCGAAATATTTGCCTGCTGACCCAATAACTGCTGAGGGAATGATAAAAATTGAAGCGATATCTTGATTGCAATGCTACCTGTCCAGCTCTGCAGGTGGCACTTGATGCTTCAGCTCAGGCAGCTCTAAACGCTCCGGGTAACCCTTCCAGCCTGCATTGGGCGGGGCGTGCTGCACGACGCATTATCGATGACGCACGCGATCAATTGGCGAGCTTTGTGGGCTGTGAATCGGGCAGTGTGGTGTTTACATCTGGTGGTACTGAAGCCAACAATATCGCCATTCACAGTGCGTTGAATGGTTTTCAATCGGGGCGGGTCGTCTGCACTGCGATTGAGCATCCGGCTGTGCTTAAACCATTGCAGAGACTGGAAGATGATGGTTTTGACGTGATTCGTGTGCGCCCGGATGGTGATGGTGTGGTCAGTGCTGAATCCATGATTGCAGCCATTAACGATGATACACGTTTGCTGTGCATGATGTTGGTGAATAATGAAACCGGTGCTGTTCAGCCGGTGCAGGCAGTTGCGGCCTATTGCCGTGAACACGGCATCAGCATGCTGGTGGATGCGGTGCAGGCGCTGGGTAAATCAAGCCTTCATTTTCAACAGCTGGATGTTGATTTTATGAGCCTGTCCGCACACAAGATTGGTGGCCCGAAAGGTGTGGGTGCGTTGTTGGTGAAACGCGGTGTGAAATTGCACGAGCTTGCTCCCGGTGGCGGGCAAGAGCGCAAGCGGCGTTCGGGTACTGAAAATGTGCCGGGTATCGCCGGTTTTGCGGCGGCGTTGGGGCAGATTGATTTTAATGATTTTGCAGCCATACGCGATGCTTTTGAGCTGCAATTGAGCGAACTCATGCCCGAGGTGCACATTGTATCCAAGCGGGCTGAACGGGCAGCCAATACCAGCTTGTTTTTATTGCCGGGCATGGATGGTGAAACATTATTGATGCAATTGGACTTGGCCGGTTTTGCGGTGGCTTCAGGATCAGCCTGTTCATCGGGGAAGCGTGAAGCATCGCATGTGTTGCTGGCGATGGGTTTAAATGATGCCGTGGCGCGGGCTTCGGTGCGGGTCAGTTTCGGACCGGGCAATACGATGGATGATGCGCATGCATTGGTGCAGGCGCTGCTTGCAGCCAGAGCACGTTTGCGGGGCATGGCTGGCTTGAAGGTATAATAAGCATAATAGTTTGCTCATCGTCCGACTTGCTCGAATTGCGTCTGGTCGAATGAATCACATGGAGAAAATAGATGAAAGCAGAAATGGATATTGAATTAACCGATGCTGCCATTGCGCGGGTACAGCAGTTGGTGCGAGAGGCTGGCAAGAGCGGTTTATCGTTGTCGGTGCGGCCTGCTGGCTGCTCGGGTCTGGAATATGTGATGGATTTGGTTGATGCAGCAAAAGCCAGTGACTTGGTCAAATCCTATGATGGTTTTGATTTGTATGTCGATGCGGATTCATACAATTCTGCGTTGACCGGCCTGCAGCTGGATTTTCAGAAAGATGTTTTGTCATCGGCATTTATTTATAACAATCCCAACGAAAAAGGTGCATGCGGTTGCGG
>CAZKHV010000046.1:0-8272 GCA_964552605.1 uncultured Zetaproteobacteria bacterium
GTCCCGATTCGACCAGCTTTATTTTAAAAGCACCTGATTAAGGATAGACAGGCACAGCGAAGGAGATACCCTTCGCTTTAATGAATACTCAGGCAAGCATTCCGCTCAACATCAAGCTTAAACGAACACGCAAGCATAAAAAAACCGGACATAATATGCCCGGTTTTAGAAATGGTGGAGCCAAACGGGATCGAACCGTTGACCTCTACGCTGCCAGCGTAGCGCTCTCCCAGCTGAGCTATGGCCCCATGACCTTGGTAAAGGCATCACTACCTTACCTCGAAGGCGGCGCATTTCGCCACAGTGGAGGAATCTTGTCAACATGAGTTCATCAATACCTGCATCCAAGCCCTCTGTTCAGTTATTCCGCCGCACCTTATCTGCCGACTGTCTGACACCGCCCGGTGTGTTTTCCCGGCTCGTTGATCGTGGTGATTGTTTTATGTTTGAGTCTGCCGAAGGCGGTGAACGCTGGGGTCGTTACAGCATCCTCGGCATCAGTCCTGCCTGCAGAGCAATCGCCAATGGCGATCAGACCAGCCTGCTGTTTCGCGATGGCCATGAAGAACAGTTTGACGGTGGCATCCTGGATTGGTTGCGCGAACAGATTATCGCACAGGAATATATCGCCGTGGATGATCTACCCTTTGCCGGTGGTGCAGTGGGCTATTTCGGTTATCAGCTGGTATCGCAGTTTGAAGATATCCCGGCTGGCTTGCCTGATCCGGTCGATGCGCCGGAATCGGCTTATTTGCTGGTTGATCGTTTTATGGTGTTTGATAATCTCAAGGGCACGCTGACCTGTTGTGTGCGTCTGCCATCCGATCAGGCAGGAGAAGCTGAGAGTGTGCTCGATAATATGGAGGCCAGTTTATCCGAAGGCGAGATGGCCAAGGTACTCAATCTCGATGCCGACACCACGCTCTCGGATGCTCCGATTGCGCAAACCTCGCAAGCTGATTATGAGGCTGCCGTGTCCAAGGCACGCGAGTATATTCTCGCCGGTGATATTTTTCAGGTGGTTTTGAGCCAGCGCTTTTCCAAGCCGTTGAACTGTGCTCCGTTCGATATTTACCGTGCTGTGCGCCACATCAACCCGTCGCCCTATTTGTTTTACCTGCATATCGGGGAAACCATCCTAGTGGGTTCATCTCCGGAAATTCTGGTGCGGCGTGAAATGGACAAGGCTGTCGTACGCCCGATTGCCGGCACTCGCCCACGCGGCAGTTCAACAGAGGCAGACAATGCACTGGAACACGAGCTATTGGCAGACGAAAAAGAATTGGCCGAACATCTCATGCTGGTCGATTTGGGACGCAACGATATGGGTCGTGTATGCCGCTATGGCAGTGTAAAACTGACCGAATCGATGCAAATCGAACGCTATTCGCATGTCATGCATATCGTATCACAAGTCGAAGGCGAACTGACAGAAAATGCCGATACGCTGGATTTGCTCGCGGCAACCTTCCCCGCAGGCACGGTTTCCGGCGCACCGAAAATTCGTGCCATGGAAATCATCCACGAACTGGAACCGGTTGCACGCGGCCCCTATGCTGGCACAGTCGGTTATATCGGTTTTGGCGGCCAGCGCATGGACACCTGCATCGCCATCCGCACCGCAGTCATTCACGATGGTCAAGTGCATATTCAAGCGGGTGCAGGCATAGTGGCCGATTCAGTGCCTGAAAAGGAACATCAGGAATGTGTCAATAAAGCCAAAGCCATGTTCCGCGCGGTAGCGTTGGCTGAAGCACAGAGCTGTGAAAAACCGGACAAGAGCATCAATAGCGAAGGAAAACAAGCATGATTCTGGTCATTGATAATTACGACTCATTCACTTTCAATCTGGTGCAATACCTCGGCGAACTGGGCGAACAGCCCAAGGTCATCCGCAATGATAAAATCACTCTCGATGAAATTACCACCATGAATCCCGACCATATTCTGGTCTCCCCAGGGCCCCGCACACCCTTTGAAGCGGGCATCTCCATGCCGCTGATTCGCCATTTCTCCGGCAAGATTCCAATTCTCGGTGTTTGTCTGGGGCATCAATCCATTGCGGCGGTATTTGGCGGCGATGTCATGCGTGCTCCCCGCTTGATGCATGGCAAAACCAGCCCAATCGAACACGATGGCGAAGCCATCTTTGCAAATCTTCCATCCCCATTCACCGCCACCCGTTACCATTCGTTAATTGTACCGGAACCCTTGCCCGATTGCCTGTTGCGCACAGCTTGGACTGCCGAAGGCGAACTGATGGGCCTGCGTCACCGCGAACACCCCACCTTCGGCCTGCAGTTTCATCCCGAATCCATTCTCACCGAACACGGCCACCAAATGCTCAAAAACTTTCTTACAATCAAACCATGATTCTTTCAGCGCAGAGGACGCAGAGAAACGACAGTACATTGTCGAACATAAACCCCTCTGCGTTCTTAGCGTCCTCTGCGGTAAATAAAAAGGAACTATAGCGATGAATAACTCTGTAACTCAAATCATCAAAGACATTCAAGCCAATAAAATCATCACAGCGGAAGCCTCAGAAGCGGTATTTGCCAATATTATGGCCGGCCAAGCAAGCCCCGCCCAGATAGCTGCAATTCTCATGGGGCTCTCTATACGTGGGGAGTCAGCCGAAATAGTTGCAGGTGCTGCCAAGGCCATGCGTGCAGCAGCCACTCCGATCCAGCCCAAAGCGACCGGCCTGGTTGATACCTGTGGCACCGGCGGCGATGGTGCCAAGACCTTTAATATCTCCACCGCTGTGTCTATTGTCGTGGCCGCCTGCGGCCTGCCCGTGGCCAAACATGGTAATCGTGCCATGTCTTCCAAATCCGGCGCTGCCGATGTACTGGAGGCGCTCGGTGTGAATCTTGATATTAGCCCGCAACAAGTGGCGGATTGCATTGATGCCACCGGTATTGGTTTCCTCTTTGCCCAAAGCCTGCACCCTGCTATGCGTCATGCTGGCTCTGTGCGCCGCGAACTGGGGATTCGTACGATATTCAACCTCCTCGGCCCATTAACCAACCCGGCTGGCGCCGACTATCAAGTATTGGGAGTGTACAGCAAAGACAAACTCGAACTGGTTGCCAATGCGCTGCTGCAACTGGGCAGCAAACGGGCTCTGGTTGTGCATGGCCGCGATGGCCTCGATGAAATCACCACCACCGATATCACCGATGCCATTCTCATCGAAGCTGGCCAGGCTCCCATCCACTTTGAAATTGATCCCGAAGCCTTCGGCATGCCCTACACCGTCAGCGAAGCACTCGCAGGCGACGATGCCGCTACCAATGCGGATATCTTAAAGCATATCTTCGCCGCTCAACCAGGAGCCGGTCGCGATATCGTTCTGCTCAATGCCGCTGCGGCCCTATGGGTAGCAGGTAAAGTCAACGGCATCGGTGAAGGCATCGGCCTTGCAGCTAAAGCCATTGATTCCGGTAAAGTACAGCAGACACTGGATGCGTTGATTGCATTTACTCAAAAGTCAAAAAAACGAACCCTCATATGACATAACAGGCGCGATTTTAATCGAGATCATCTTGCAAGCATCGGACTAGCCAGCGCCCTCATCATCTTTCGCAATGCGATATAGCGGTGCGATATCCTGCAAGGAGGATTTCGTCACCTTCAGATCGTGCAACAGACCATCGCTCAAGCTGTAAATCCAGCCATGTACCGATAACGAAGCACCACGTTCCCAGGCTTTTTGAACAATGCCGGTATGGCACATATTATCGACCTGACGAATCACATTTAACTCGCACAAACGATCCTGACGCTCATCAAGAGGCAAATGCTCCAGCTCATCGGCATGAGACACATAGGCATCGCGGATACTGCGAATCCAGTTATCGACAATGCCGTGATGTTTGCTGCCCATCGCAGCTAGCACACCACCGCAATCGTAATGGCCGGAGATAATGATGTGTTTCACCTTCAACACATCAACAGCATATTGTGCGGCCGACAAACAATTCAAATCGGTATGCGACACCTGATTGGCCACATTGCGATGCACAAATACGCAGCCCGGCTCAAGGCCGACAATCTCATTGGCCGGCACCCGACTATCCGAGCAACCAATCCACAAATACTCCGGCGATTTCAGCATCGATAAACGTTTAAAAAAATGCGGATCTTCCAGCAAACGCTGCTCGGACCAGATTCGATTATTCTCCAGTAGCTGATTCGCAGATGTCATAGTTAAGCTGCGGACTCCAGCCAGGCATCCAATTCACCACGTTTTTCCAAGGCAAACAAATCATCGCAACCACCAACATGACGGTTGTTAATGAAAATCTGTGGAATGGTGCGCGCTCCCGGTGCGCGCTCGGCCATTTCAGCCTGCCGTTTCATGTCCCGTTTGACATTATACTCGGAAAATTCGAGTCCTTTTTTCTTTAATAGTGATTTTGCCTTCACGCAATATGGGCAAAAATCACCGGAATATACTTCAATAGTAGCCATGTCGAAAACCTATCCTCTGTGTGATGTGCGCGCTAGCGACAGTACATGAACTGCCACCCCTAATCGTAAACTGACCTTGGCGGCAAAATGCAATGTCGAACCGGTGGTCAGAATATCATCAATAATCCAAACCGACGTTGGCTCAGGCACTATCGCCTGCCAGCGCGGCTTATAGTCTGCGGCAAGGGTAAATGCCTTACGTAAATTTTTTCGCCGTGCGCTACCACTCAACGACGATTGCCTCGGCTGCTCGCCAACACGGCGCAAAATAGACCAGTCCCAACCGCAACCCAGATCATCGGCCAGCCAGCGGCACATGTTCGCCGCATGATGCTGGCCATGTTTACGCATACGCGAGAGCGGCATCGGCACAGGCAACAGCAACGCCTCCCGATCAATCCTTTCCGACAAACTCGGCATGGCCGCTTTCACCAGCCAGCGCACGGCCGCATCATGGCCTTGCAACTTCCATTCCAGCAATGCCTCGCGCACCGGACCATGGTATTCATACAAACTATGGGTGCGTTGCTGTGCCGGAGCATGGCTCAAACAAGCGCCACATGGCCCCGGTGCCATTGCTTCAGGCAACATCGTACCGCAACGCATACACAACGAATGCGGCCATACACGGATCGCCTGAAAACAGCTGATGCAACAACAGCCGTTGTCATGCATTGAACTCGAATGCAAAGGCTGTTTGCAAATCGGTTGCTTGCAAAACAGACACACCGGCGGGAACAACACATCACCCAATCGGTTAACCCACCCTACAGTCTTGGTTGACAGCTTCTTCATGCCAACCAGCATGACGAACATGGCAGATTCACGCAATTGGTTTGCACCCACCCCCGCATCACGCCGCCGCCACTTGATCGCCTCGCGGCGAGATGGTGTATTCATCCGCGTCGATGGGCAGCGTTTAATCAATTTTGCCAGCAATGATTATCTCGGTCTGAGCACACATCCCAATCTCTGTCATGCTGCGCAAACGGCTCTTGCTCACGGTGTTGGCAGCGGTGCATCGCGGCTAGTCAGTGGCGATGATCCCGCACTCCACCGGTTGGAACAAAAGCTGGCCGACTGGAAAGGTTATGAAGCCTGCTTGATTGCTGGTTCCGGCATGCTAGCGAACATTGGCTTGATTCAAGCCCTGGCCAATCGTCACAGCCATATTTTTGCTGACAAACTCAACCATGCATCGCTGGTCGATGGCGTACGTTTATCAGCTGCACATGGTCATCGCTTTCAACATCTGGATACGATACAGCTGGAAAGCATGTTGAATAAACACGGCGCGGATAAACGGATCATCATCTCCGACGGTGTATTCAGCATGGATGGTGATTGCGCCGATGTTTCTACCCTGCTGCAACTGGCCGAAGCGCATGACACACTGTTGATCATCGATGATGCGCACGGCACCGGCAGCGTGGGCGAGGATGGTCGAGGGCTGACATCACAGGCTAATATCTCAGGCCATGCCCACCTGATTGAAGTCGGCACATTCGGCAAAGCCTTTGGCTCGTACGGCGCATTTATCCTTGGCACCGAACAGCTCATCGAAGGTTTAAGGCAACGCCAGCGCAGCATGATTTATTCCACCGCCTTACCGCTCGCTATGATTAGCGCTGCCGATGCCGCACTCGATTTGATACAGGAAGGGAACGCACTGAATCGCTTGCAAGCTAATATTGCCCACTTCAAACGTAGCACGGCAGAGCTGGGCTTCATGCCCTCCCACACGGCAATCCAGCCACTGATTCTAGGTTCGGATAACAAAGCCATGAGCATGGCGGCGGCGTTGAAAGAGAACGGTTTTTTTGTCACTGCTATTCGCCCACCCACCGTACCTGAAGGCACAGCTCGCTTGCGTTTTACCCTGTCCGCTGCTCACACGACAGAGCAGATTGAGCGTTTGCTTGATCAATTAAAACAATATTTGGGGCAACACACATGAAACCCTTGGTGTTTTTGCATGGCTGGGCGCAATCCCGGCAAATCTGGTGTCAGCAGTTCGATTGTTTCCCTGATGCGCTATTCCTGAATCTGCCCGGCCACGCCTCCGGCAACCCAACAGACAACCAAACAGATCAGATCAATCCGATAAAACAAACAGACATCACCACCGAACACTGGCTCGAACACATCCATGCCCAACTGCCCGAAGAATGTACCCTAATCGGCTGGTCGCTCGGCGGCATGCTGGCTTTGCAACTGGCGCAACAGTTTCCGCAACGCATAAAAGCGCTGGCTCTCATTTCCAGCACACCGTGCTTTCGCCAGCAACACGATTGGCCGGCAGGCTGCGATGAATCCTTGTTTGCCGCCTTTGAACAGGCGCTGGCCAGCCAATCACCCCGGCTACTTAATCGCTTTTTCACCCTGATGCTGCATGGTGATGATTTAAGCCGTGCCGATTACAATGCGCTGGCCAAGCAAGCTGTGGATCGCGAGCATCCGGCATCCCGGAACGGCTTGCAACAGGGGCTTGAGTTGCTCGCATCGCTGGACACACGAACAAACATCCAACAGATCAACATCCCTACCTTGCTGCTGCATGGGCAAGAGGATGCTATTGTCTCGGCCGAATCGACACACTGGTTGGCGAGCAATATCGAAAACAGTCAAAAATATCTGTTTCCACACTGCGGCCATGCCCCGTTTTTAACCCAGCCGCAACGGTTCAATACAATACTGAAGGATTGGTGGATATCACTGTGACACAAGGCTCGCTCGACTCCCATATTAAAAAAACGCATGTAAAACGTGCCTTTTCATCGGCTTCAACAAGCTACGATGAGCATGCTGTGCTGCAACGTGAAATTGCTGATCGTTTGATTGCTCACCTCACCTTCACCAAGCTGAACCCCAAACGCATTCTCGATGTCGGTTGCGGTACCGGTTATTGCACCCGGCTATTGCGTGCCAAATATAAAAAGGCCGACATTGTCGCCCTCGACCTGTCCGAAGCGATGGTCAACACCACCCGCAAAGCTCATAAGCGTCGCTTGCCGTGGCATGGACGCAATCAACACAGCACCGGCGATGCCGCAGCCCTGCCATTCAAGGCCGAACAGTTCGATCTCGTATGCTCGAATCTGGCCATGCAATGGTTGCCCAACCCTCAGGATATGCTGCAAGAAATGCGCCGTGTATTGGCTCCGGGTGGCTTGATGCTGTTCTCCACCTTTGGTCGCCGCACATTAGGTGAGCTACGCCATGCACTGGCCACCATAGAGCCGGAACGCGCCGGTCATGTGTTGCCCTTTCCCGATGTCATGACCTTGGGCGATGCGCTGAGCAAACTGCCGGTGGAAATGTCGGTTACCGATACCGATCTGTTCACCCTCACCTACCCCGACACCATCAGTCTGATCCGTGAACTCAAAGGTTTAGGGGCATCGGCCGCCGCCATTCGTGGCCGCAAAAGCGGTTTGTATGGCCGCGCCCTGATCAAGCAACTCGAAGCCGTGTATAGCGATCAGCATCGCGATGCGGATGGAAAAATCTACGCCACCTTCGAAGCCTTGTACGCGCAAGCATGGTACAAAGAGGCCGGCTATGAACACAGTGATTGTTTAATCCCCATCAAAGCGGCTGGCGACATGGATATCCGTGGCCTCTAAACACATCTTCATCACTGCCACTGATACCGATGCCGGTAAAACATGGGTAACGACGGCTATCATTCGATCCCTGCTTGAACAGGGCAAGGCCGCCAAAGCCTTAAAACCCATTGCCTGTGGCTGCGACACAAACGGCCAAAACGACGATATTCAAAGCCTGTTAAATG